>NZ_NPDG01000086.1:0-29796 GCF_002272225.1 Bacillus sp. 7894-2 | reverse complement strand
AAATCAACGGACTAATTCATTATTGAAACAAACTATTAGAATAAAGCAAAGCTGAGTTCAAGATGACTAAGCAGAGGACCTGAGAGTCTCATTGCGGCTTAAGAAATAAACAGATATACTTTAAGTGTTGATTGCTATGCCCAGTTAGGGTATACATAATAGAAATAAGAATTAGGTTAGGGTGAAAATAAATATGTCTAAATACGATTTAATCGCCACTACGGCCATGGGCCTTGAGGCACTTGCTGCCAAAGAAGTGCGCGATCTTGGATATGAATGTGAAGTTGAAAATGGCAGAATAACCTTTAAAGGCGATGAAGCTGCAATTGTCCGGTCTAATTTATGGCTGAGAACAGCAGATCGGGTTCGCATTAAAGTTGGAGAATTCAAAGCAACAAGCTTTGACGAGCTTTTTGAAAAAACAAAAGCGCTGCCCTGGGAAAGGTATATGCCGGAAAACGCCGAATTCCCAGTATCAGGTAAATCTGTAAAGTCCAAGCTTTTTTCTGTTTCCGATTGTCAGGCGATTGTCAAGAAAGCAATCGTGGAACGGATGAGAACAAAGTATAATAAGACAGGCTGGCTTGAAGAAAATGGCCCCCTATTTAAATTAGAAGTCGCTCTCCATAAGGATGTAGCCCTTCTGACCATCGATGCCAGCGGAAGTGGCCTCCATAAACGGGGATATCGTGCAGGGCAGGGTGAAGCACCTCTGAAGGAAACACTTGCAGCTGCATTGGTTATGCTGACAAATTGGAACGCTGATAAACAATTTGCTGATCCCTTCTGCGGATCCGGCACTATCCCGATAGAAGCAGCATTAATCGGCCAGAATATTGCACCTGGTTTTAATCGTGAATTCATTTCGGAAGGATGGTCCTGGATTCCTGAAAAAGTCTGGGAAGATGGAAGAAATGAAGCTGAAGACCTGGCAAACTATGATCAGCCACTCGATATAACAGGTGCAGACATTGATCACAGGATGGTTAAGATAGCAGAAGAAAATGCTTTCGAAGCTGGATTGGGTGATTTGATCAACTTTAAACAAATGCAAGTGCGTGATTTTACGACTCCTAAGGAATATGGTGTCATTGTCGGGAATCCTCCATATGGGGAGCGCCTTGGTGAAAAGGCTGCGGTACAGCGCATGTATGCTGAGATGGGAAATGCCTTTGCTCCTCTTGACACGTGGTCCATTTATATCCTGACTTCAGACGAGGAATTTGAAAATCACTATGGAAGAAAAGCAACTAAAAAAAGAAAGCTCTTCAATGGTTTTATCCGTACAGACTATTATCAGTACTGGGGCAAAAGACCGCCGAGAAATAATTAGCAGCATAAGCATAAAACCTCCTGAAACTGTATAGAATATATCTATCTGATTCTTTTTTCAAAACATCAGAATCTATATTCTACTTCTAGAGCTGTCTAGCTCCAGCGCCTACCCCCTCGAGGGGATTGTCGGGGGTGGGCAAGGCGCTTGCTCTTTTCTAAGGAGGGGTGGCAATGAAACATTCCAGCATCGATTTCCATAAAATTTCCCAGGCGCTGAATGGAACACTTGAAGCAATACACGGAGACGGTGATCCATCAGCAGAGGCACTGGAGAGTCTTAAAAACGCACAGGACGAACTTCAGCAGGCATTGTCATTTTCTATGTCACGTTACAACTAGTCGTTTATAATGAGCAGGGGGCAGCTTTAAAGCACCCCTGTTTTTTTGATAAATTTGCAGGTTTGGCGTTATATCTTGACAGTTACTGTATTTGAGATAAAATTATATGATGTTCATTTGATTATTAACATCTAATATATGAAATAATGATAGAGCTGAATTCAGGAGCGTCTGGCTAATAGGCGCTTTAACTTTTTAATTACGGAGGGGTAGCATGTCGAACCGGATGCCTTTTGCCGTATCCAAGAGCGAATCTTTTTATGAAAAGCTAAGTGAGTGGATCGGAGATGTTTTTTACGATATATTGCCTGAAGCAGGATTTGAAATTCGGGATGAGCAAATATTTATGGCCTTTCAGCTGGAAAAAGCTTTTAAAGACAAAAGTGTTATATTTGCTGAGGCAGGTGTAGGGACTGGGAAAACGATTGTTTACCTTTTATATGCAATCAGTTATGCAAGGTACATAAATAAACCTGCTATTATCGCCTGTGCGGATGAAACTTTAATCGAGCAGCTTGTGAAAAAAGAAGGTGATATTGCCAAGTTGGAAAAAGCTTTAGGCTTAAATATTGATGTCAGACTGGCAAAGTCACGCGATCAGTATCTATGCCTAAACAAGCTGGACAAGCTCGTAGCAAATGATGTTCATGATCACTATAATCACATTTTTGATGATCTTCCGGACTTTGTTCAAACAGGCTCATCCATGCAAAAGTTTGAAAGATATGGTGACCGGAAAGATTACCCTGAATTGCCGGATGAGCATTGGACCAATGTCTCTTGGGATTCAATCCAGGACTGTTTCACTTGTGAGAAGCGTCACCGCTGCGGTCAAACTCTTCATAGGGAATATTACCGCAGCGCAAAAGACTTGATCATTTGCTCACATGATTTTTACATGGAACATATTTGGACCAAGGAATCGAGAAAACGGGAAGGACAGCTGCCTTTGCTTCCTGAGAGCTCTTGTGTGGTTTTTGATGAAGGACATCTGCTGGAATATGCATCCCAAAAGGCTCTGACATATCGTTTTTCCGAGCAGATTCTGGAGTCCATCTTAACAAGGCTTATGGCGAATGATGTACGTGAAAAAACGTTAAATATTATTGAAGATGCTATTTACCAGAATGAGCATTTCTTTTTAACACTGTCCATGTCTGCTTCGGGTGATACTGGTTCTGACAAGAAAGCGATTGAAAAAACTGCAGATGTTATGAGAGAAGGACGTAAACTGCAGGACTTGATCAATACACTTGAGGAAGAATTAGTTTTTGAAAGCGAAATGTATGTCATTAATGAATATGATTTAAAAATTGTTGAAGAATATCTTGAGCAAATCTCATACTCGCTTTCATTGTTCCTCAAGGAATTAAAAGGAATCACCTGGTTTGAAGAGAATAATGGGGAAAGAACTCTGGTTATTATGCCTAGAATGGTCGAAGATATTATGCGGGAAGAAGTATTTTCCCAGAAGAAACCGTATGTTTTTTCCTCGGCAACACTGTCTGAGAATAAGTCCTTTGATTATATGGCAACAAGCCTGGGAGTAGACGATTATCTATCCTTTACCGTAGATTCCCCGTTTGACTATGAAGAAAATATGGTCATTCGCATGCCGGAATTTTCAGAGGGATCAGGAACTTCGAAAATGGACTACATTCTCGAACAAGTTAAAGCAACAGAAGGACGGGCTTTAGTATTATTCAACAATTCTTCTGAGCTGGCAGAATTCAAAGCATTTGTTTCTGGGAAAATAAGTGTGCCGGTCTTTTTTGAAGGGGATGCAGAGATAAGCAGCCTCGTATCAAATTTCCAAAATGATGAGCATTCAGTACTCTGCTCTGTTCATTTATGGGAAGGTCTTGATATACCGGGCAGATCCCTGGAGAATGTGCTTATTTATGGCCTCCCATTCCCTCCGCACGATCCGGTCTTTACGGCCAAAAGGGAAGGTTCGGCTGATCCTTTCAAAGAGGTTGATCTTCCATATATGATCCTGCGGTTAAGGCAGGGGATTGGAAGATTAATTAGAACACATGAAGACAAAGGGACCGTTCATATTCTGATGAATAAAAATGAAAATCCTGAAGTCCGCGAAATGATAAAAAAGGTTCTGCCTGCAGAGCCCGTAACAAGCTGAACTAAGGCAGTGCCCAAGCGGGCACTGCCTTCCTTTTAACCTCTCAACAGCTGATTTGCTTCGGGTGTCATACGAGCAGGAGTCCAGGCAGGCTCCCAGACAAGGTTAACCTCTACATCTGAAAACAGCTCAAGTTCTTCAATGCAATATCTAACTCCGCTGACTATGCTGTCATGCAACGGGCATCCAGGTGTTGTCAAAGTCATGGTAATAACCGCCTTGTCAGCCTCTGGAATATTAATATCATAAATAAGACCCAAATCAACCACGTTTATATTCAATTCAGGATCCATAACTCTTTTTAGATTACTGAGGACTATTTCTTTTCGATTCATGTTAATTCCCCCTATTGTTTTATAACAGTAATAATCAAATAACAGAAAACAATGCTTGCCCCAACAGTTAAAATCTGGCCGGATAGGAACAGGGCGGGCTCTTCATATGCAATGGAGACTGTCACACCAAGGATACCGAGAATGAATGCGGAAAGAACCGGAATGGATGCCTTGTCTTTCATCATATCTTTGAGAGAAGGCACACTCCGTTTGCCGATCTCTTTGCTGTATTTCCAGGTCCACCACAAGAATGGCACGATTTTAAATAGATAACCGAGAATACTCAAAGCTACCCAAAGCATGAGATAAGCAAATACGAGATACCCAACCGTATTTTGAAAACTCCCGATTAGAGAGCTTATGAAAGCTCCAAGGTGGATTGCCAGTCCTGCAGGTATGGCGAGAAGTGCAAATCGGAATGAATAATCAAGCTTTTTCTTTACTCTTTTCTGCAGGATTTGCAGCATGTGCCAGGTGAAGAATGCAAATCCGCCCGCCAGGATCATTAATGCAATGGTTAAAAGCGAATTATTCCCGGTGAAAAAAGATATAACTGCCGCTGCCAGCCCTGCAGCATACACCATAAACACATATTTGGCAGGCTTCATGCTGTAGCCATGGGACAAGGAAAACATGGGAACCATTTTATAGGAAAATCCAAAAATCAGAAGTGTAAACCAGCCTGCAGTTCCGAGCAGTATGTGGCTTTTAAAGACTGCCTGATAATGGCTGGAAATAAATCCGGTTTTCATGCTGAAGACCATAAGGATTCCGAGTATAATTGCAGATAACAGGCTAATCAATGCAGTTCCTACGAAAAGAGTCAGTACATTGGGCTTTGCCTGCTGCCTTAAAGTCATAAACATTTGCAGCAGAAACATTAAGATGCCTGTTAAAGTAATGAGCCCGGGCAGCATTGCACCCGCCGGATTATAAAATAAACTATGCGCAAAATATAATATTCCAAAGGCAGTTACAGTAAATTGTATAAATCCAAATCTTTCATTCCATATAGGGGTAAGAAAAGCCACCGGAACGAGCTGATACATGGCTCCCATTGCTGTCATCAGCGCCCAGCCTAATATAAACAAATGAGCAGCTGACCAAATGGCGGGTATACGAAACTGACTGTTAATTATGGATTCCCCTTGAAAAAGAATGAGCGCCATAGATCCTATTAAGCAGAGCAAGCTGAAAAGAATAAATGAAAAGGGAAGTTTGATATTGGTCTCATTTTTTGTATTGGCCAGCAACGCGATCACCTGCTTATTTTGTTATTTCTATTAAAAAGCTTCCGTCTTCCTGTTCGGCAGTTACATGCCTGCAGCCCATTTCGTCCAGCTGTTCATAAAGAAACATGGGCCTCCTGTCATTTATAATGGATAAGGTTTCTCCCTCTGGCAGATCTTCAAGAGCTGCCAGAGTTCTCATCATCGGCTGAGGCGGTTCCAGTCCCCGGTTATCAAGTTTCATTTTGAAGCACCTCTCTTAGTAAAGATCACTTTCCAATGCTTCTTTTCAATTTCTTCAGCTTCATATTCAAACCCTTTAGCCTTTAATACTCCAAAGAGAGGGACGGGTTTAAACGGAGCATGAAGGATAAAAACATCATCGATATCAAGTTCAGCTATCGCCGACATGATTTTTTGAAATGGCTCCAATTTATTTTTTAAGTCCTCTCTTACATCAAGTTCAATAACTTTGTTTTCCATTCTGATCTCTCCTTCGTTAACTGAAAATCACCTGCCAGTGAGAATCGTTATTAATTACTTTAAGTTTAACAGCATGAGCTTTTCAAATAAGTGACATATATCATATTGCAAAGAACATTTTTTAAAATGCACAAATCAAATGGGACAAAAAAATCCGCGGATGCTTAATCTGCAGTTTTTTTATTTAGCGTGTAATCGAGGCTGTTGATTTCCGTTCCAGGCGCTTCGCTTTCCTGCGGGCCGGCGCTGAGCCTCCTCGGCGCGTTCGCGCCTGCGGGGTCTCACCTGTCCAGCACTCCCGCGGGAGTCTTCGCGCCTTCCACTCCAATCAACAGGCTTTCTGAATTTTGTATCGCATGTTCTCTAAGTCTTGATACAATAGGAATATCAATTGCTTGAGATGATGGTCTAGAAGGAGGCCAGAGGAAGATCTGTATATAGAGGTAAATGAGTGAAAATCACAAAAGGGCTTCGGAATGAGAGCATTCCGAAGCCCTTTTGTCGACAAACTGAAATCCGCAGTTGCTTAATCTGCGGATTCTTCCTGTTTCTCCATACATTCAAAACAGATAGTTTCATTTTTTTCATTATGGACTCCATTGAAGAATCCATCTAGACAGTATAGGTCTTTCCCGCAAACAGCGCAGCTGCCAACTAATTCTTTCATTTTCAGTCACTCCCGCTTTTTAATATTTGGGGACTTCTCTTTTTAAAGTATATGGACATGCCGCATACAGTTAACAATAAAATGGCTGCGGCGATTAAAAAACCTATGTTAAATGTTACTCTCAAGAAACCTAATATGGTGGAACCGGCTACCACACCTAAAGAAAAAAAGGCATAGAAGAGGCCGAACGCCTTTCCTCTTGTTTTTTCAGTTGTATGATTGGCTATAAGGGCATTAATGGACGGGAATAGAAGAGCAAATCCGGTGCCGTAAAGAACCATGCATAGAAACATGAACCCAAGAGAGGATGCTGAACTTAGCAGGATTAATGCAATTCCTATGATCACCATTCCAGAAAGCATGCTATTGTGATGCTTATATTTATCAAATATTTTATTAATGGGCAGCAGAAAAATAAGAATTGCAGTTATTCCGAATGTGCTTAATAATATTCCGCTGTACATCGCATCAATTTGCAGCGCTTCTACCTGAAGAGGAAGAAGATAGGCAAGTGTCCCTTGAGCAAACATAAGAGAAAAGGCTCCTAAATAACTTGCTGCGAGCATAGGATTCTTAAGCAAAGGAAGCATTTTCTCATGGGAGCTCTCTTTTTTTACATTTTTCAGAGTCCCTGCCGGCAAAAACACAAAGGCAAGGACTGCGCTGCTGATCATTGTTGCTGCTATAGTTAAAAAGACCCAATTTATGCTGTAATTGGAAGCAATGACTGCCCCAAAAGCGGGTCCTATAATGGCTGAACAGCCGACAGCTGCGCCTGATACAGCCATTTTTCTGCCTTGTTTGTCTGAAGTTCCAAGGTTTGAAATGATTGTAAAAGCCGCAGGGACCAGGAAGCCACCAAATAACCCGTGCAGAAATCTTACTGAGATTAATTGGAGGGGTGAATCAGTAAAGGTATACAGGACTAAAATGATTCCGGTTAATGATAGACCGGACACAAGAACTCTTTTTGCTCCGCTTCTATCTATCCAATAGCCGGCTAAAATATTGCCTATCATATTCGAGAAGGAATACATCCCAACAATCATTCCCGCAAAGGCGGGTGATGGATGATATGTCATGGCAAAGGGGCTCATTATAGGAAGCTGAGAAAATGTATCAATAAATGCTGCAATAACGATAAAGTAAATCAAATATTTCATGCTATCTCACTTTCCGGTTAGTTCACTTTCCACTATTATAACTCTTTGGGAGCCAGGTGAAAAAGAAAAACAGCCAAAGGGCAAAGAACAAGAAAAAGATTATAGAGACTGCCTTTTCAGAAAAATATGATAAAATGAAACTGTAATTGATACAAAGGGGGAAAAATTGTGGCAGAATCACTAAAAAAGACAGAACAGCAATTCCTTGATTATGTCAAAAAAATGACGGCCTATAATGAAGCGATCGGGCTGATGTATTGGGATATGAGGACAGGCGCACCCAAGCAGGGAATGGAACAGCGCTCCGAAGTGATTGGAATGATTTCTTCAGAAGTTTTCAGAATGTCCACTTCTGAGGAAATGGCAGCATACATAGCGAAACTCTCCGGCCGGGAAAATCTTTCTGAAGTAACTGTGAAAACACTGGAAGAATGCAAAAAGGATTATGACCGGAATAAGAAAATTCCTGCGGAGGAATATACCGAATATGTCATCCTGCAATCCAAGGCTGAAAGTATTTGGGAGGATGCAAAGGAAAGTTCAGATTTTGAAATGTTCCAGCCTTATTTGGAAAAGCTTGTTGAAATGAATAAAAGATTCATTTCTTATTGGGGATATGAAGGAAATAAATATAATACTCTACTGGATATGTATGAACCTGGTGTCACCGTAGAAACGCTTGATCAGGTGTTCGGGCAGCTGAGGGAAAAAATTGTTCCGCTTGTTCAGCAAATCTCTGAATCACAGAATAAACCGGACACCAGCTTTTTATTTGAACACTTTGCCAAGGATAAACAGCGGGATTTCAGCCTTAAAGTTCTTGATCAAATGGGCTATAACTTTAAAGCAGGCCGTCTCGATGAAACTGTGCATCCATTTGCAACAGGTTTAAATCCTGGTGATGTCCGAGTGACCACCAAATATGATGAAGCTGATTTCCGGACAGCTGTATTTGGCACGATTCATGAAGGCGGGCATGCTCTATATGAGCAAAATATTTCTTCTGACCTGGTTGGAACTCCGCTGTGCTCTGGAACATCAATGGGAATTCATGAATCACAGTCATTATTTTATGAAAACTTTGTCGGAAGACATCGTTCTTTCTGGAAAAAGAATTATGACCTTCTTAAAGAATATGCAAGCGGTCAATTTGATGATGTGTCAATAGATGCTTTTTATCGTGCAATTAATGAATCAAAGCCTTCATTAATCCGTATTGAAGCAGACGAATTAACATATCCGCTTCATATCATTATCCGTTATGAAATTGAAAAAGGCTTGTTTAACGATGAAATTGAAGTTAAAGACCTTCCAGCAATCTGGAATGAAAAATATGAACAATACCTCGGAGTAAAGCCTGATAATAATGGAGAAGGCGTTCTGCAGGATGTTCACTGGGCAGGGGGAAGCTTTGGTTATTTCCCTTCATACGCTTTGGGTTACATGTATGCAGCACAGCTGAAAAACAGCATGTTAAAGGACTTGCCAAACTATGATGAATTACTTGAAGAAGGCAATTTAATGCCAATCAAAGAGTGGTTTACTAAGAATGTGCACCAATTCGGCAAAATGAAAAAGCCGCTTGAAATCTTAAATGAAGTCACCGGGGAAGGCCTGAATGCCCAGCATTTAATTGATTATCTGTATGATAAGTACGGTAAGGTGTATCAGCTGAATTAATTGTTTAATCATAATTTTTGTAAGAGGGTGGTCTCAGCCATCCTCTTACTTCATGGAGAGACAAAATGAAGAAATTACTTCCTTTTCTAATGATTGCGCTAGGTGCAAGTCTATGGGGTATTATTGCTGTATTTGTTAAAGGGCTCGGGGAATATGGTTTTTCAGCTATGGAAATCGTGACTGTAAGAGTTTTTTTTGCGGCCATCTTTCTCGTTCTGATCGGGATCATGCGTTTCCGGAACTGTTTTAAACTGGAATCTGCCTTTGACATTAGGTTTTTTATTGGAACCGGGATACTGAGCATTGTCTTTTTTAATTATTGTTATTTCACAGCGATGAACCAGATCAGCATTTCATTGGCAGTCGTTCTGCTTTATACAGCTCCGGCATTTGTGACTGTATTATCCTACCTGTTTTTAAAGGAAGGGCTAAATTTGAAAAAGATTGCAGCTGTGGCAGGCACCATTGTGGGCTGCATTTTAGTAGCCGGATTATCAGCAGGCAGCAGTGATATAACTCTTCTTGGAATTTCAACGGGATTAGGTGCCGGGTTTGGCTATGCACTTTATACAATTTTCGGGAAATTTGCGTTAAGAAAGTATCATCCCTTTACAGTTACGCTTTATACATTCCTGATTGCTTCGGTATTTCTGATCCCCGTTACAAAGCTATGGACAAAAGCTTCAGTTTTTTTCAACGCTGAAGTTTTGTTTCTTAGTATGGGTTTAGGGTTTGTGCCTACGGTTCTCGCCTATTTTGTTTACACATGGGGACTGGAAAAAACAGATGGAAGCAAGGCAGCTGTGATCGCTACAGTCGAACCAGTCGTGGCCATGCTTTTAGGAGTGACACTTTACGGGGAAAATCTTGGTGCAGTCCAGATTGCAGGTGCTTTGCTGATACTCAGTTCGGTTATTATTGTTAATTTACCTGTAAGAAGGAAAAATGCGGGAATGGCGGCTGACACCAGCAGGCCAGGACACTAAAACACTCCGATCCAACTGGAACGGAGTGTTTTTTTTACCAAAGCTTATATCCCTTAGCCCCTGGAGGTGCATTTTGAATCAAATCGATAAATGGAATGGTGTAGGCAAATAGAATAAGAACCACGGTAATTCCGAGCCACAGCTTCCAGTTTTCAAATACCATCGGAGCTTTTTCAGCTTCATCAGCAGCTTCTCCGACAGGGAACTCCTGCTCGCCCTTCGGTGCGAAGAATGCAAGGTTGATAAAGATATAGATCATTAAAATAATGCCAATGAAAAGAATTGATCCGCCAATTGCCTGTGCAATCTGGTATGGAATCCATTCTGCTGCTTGTGCTGCTCCGCCATATTCAGAATATGATGAACGGCGCGGTGCTCCAAGCAAACCGACAGCATGCATGGCACCGGACATGAATGTCATTCCGATGGACCAGATCACCGCTTGGATGATCCCTAATTTATTCATCGCTTTGGTTAATGTTCTTCCGGTCAGATGAGGAATAAGCCAATAAGAAATCCCAAAGAATGTAAGCATTACTGATGTTGCCACTGTTAAGTGAAAGTGGCCGGTTACCCAAATCGTGTTATGAACTACCTGGTTCATCTGGTGGGAGGCGTTGACGATCCCGCCTGCACCCGCAGGGATAAAGGCTACCATCCCAATGAAAGGAACGACAAATCGCGCATCTCCCCAAGGAAGCTTCTTAACCCAGCCGAATAACCCTGTAGCCCCTTTTGAGCGGCCAAAGCTTTCGAAAGTAGCAAATAATGAAAATGCAGTCATTAAAGATGGAATGACCACCAGGAATGTCAGGATAACCTGAAGGAATTTCCATGCTGGGTCAATTCCCGGCTCCATTAATTGATGGTGAAATCCGACAGGGATTGAGAACAGCAGGAATAATATAAATGACAAACGCGCCAATGAATCAGAAAAAATTTTTCCGCCGATGACCTTTGGAATGACAACATACCAGGCCATATAAGCCGGCAATAGCCAGAAGTAAACAAGCGGGTGTCCGAAATACCAGAATAGAGTACGGCTGACACCGATATTTACGGTTTCCACAAATCCTAAAGACCATGGAAGCAGCTGGAAAAGTACGGTAGATGCTACACCGATTGTTGCGACAATCCACATCATTGTATTGACCAGAGACATAAAAGTTAATAACGGACTCGGCTGACCAGGATTTTTCCTTCGCCATTCTGCATACTTCATAATGATTGCTGCCCCGTCAATCCAGCTTCCCACTATAACAAGTGTTAAACCGATATAGTACAATGCATGTGCCTGAAGAGGAGCATAGAAAGTATAAAGAACTGTAGCTTCATTCAGCAGAATCATAACAGCTGCAAGAACAGTTCCCGCTGTCATCAGCCAAAAACCGATCCAGCCGGCGATACGCTGTTTATTTGTAAGTGCTCCTGATGTTTTGCTTGTTGCTGCTAACTGGAAGCCCATTATAAAAAAGGTAGTAAGTACAAGTCCGAGCACAACACCGTGAACCGTGAGTATTTGGTAATAGCCGATGCCTGCAGGAAGCTCAAATTTACCGGATCGGACCAAAGTCTGCAATAAACCGGCAAGGCCTCCTATTGCTAAAGCAGTAAAGGCAACGAAAAAGTGAGCCATTGCCAATTTACCGTCCCGAGGGTCAACTTTTAATTTTGCTGAAGGATTAAACATTATTCCACCACCTTAATTTTAGACGACATCATGTGGTGACCAACACCGCAATATTCATTACATACAATTAAGTATTCGCCTGTTTTATCAAATGTTGTAACATGCTCACTGATATAGCCGGGTTCAAGCATCATGTTGATATTTGATCCCGCAACCTCAAAACCGTGGACAACGTCTTTGGTTGTAGCGATAATTTTCACTTTAGCGCCATATGGAACCTCCACTTCAGCTGGGCTGTAGGAAAACGCAGATGCTACGTATACCAATTCGTAATCCCAATCTTTTCCTTCTACCTTTTTCAATCCAGGCTCATTAAATGGAACGGTAGTATCGACCTTTTCAGGGTCAATAGTTGCCAAACAGCTCGGAGGCTGATTGCCCAGGTAAAATGCGCTGACTCCCAGTACTGTTAGAAAAACAAGCAGTGATCCGATTCCGAAACCGAGCCAGGCTTTTTCAAACTTATGCATATGCATGGCTTTTTCCCCTTTCTAACTTTAAAAGCGGCTGATAAATAATAGATAAACGCCTACCCATGTAATAATCAGGAAGAATCCCAATAAGAAAACGGAAGCTAACGTTCCCTTTAAGGAAGAGCTATCCTCTATTTCAGTTTTCGTTTTGCGGCTGAGTTCCGTTTTCGCCATTTTCCTTCACTCCTTTCGAAAATTGGAAAAAGTAAATGATTACACTTTCATAATACAAAACATTTAGGAAGATTCTAGATGCTTTTAGTGAGTTCACAAATTGTTCATTCGTAACTTAAACACTATGATAATGGTGAAAAGTTGATATTTAAGTGATTTAAATCACAAAACTTATGTGTAAATTGTGAAATAAATGTGAAAGTTTACATTTGGCTTCAAAAGAGGTACTAATTATAGAAAAAAATCATACTGAAGATGAAAAACCCTTTATTTTACGAACGATTATACATAAAAAACCCTTTTGGTTCGTATTTACTTGTAGGTTTTTGTTGAAGTATGAGGAAATGATGTTATAATGTTAATAAATTAATAACATTCACTCATATAATCGCGAGGATATGGCTCGCAAGTTTCTACCGGGTTACCGTAAATAATCCGACTATGAGTGAGCAATGACCAGGACGTTTTTTTGTCATCCCTGTTTGCCTGCAGCTAAACTCCCAGCCTGAAGGCCATTGCTTCACTCATTTTTATGTTGTGAATGCGATGGGCCTCAGGCTTTTTTTATGGTCCTGAAGGCTTTCTATCACAGAGGAGGATGCAAAATGGATATGCTTATTGAAAAAATAAAAAGCGAAGGGATTGTTTTATCACCTACAGTCTTAAAGGTGGATTCATTTCTGAATCACCAAATAGATCCTCAGCTTATGCAAGAAGTCGGAAGAGTATTTGCAGATAGATTCTCAAACTGCGGGATTACAAAAATATTGACAATTGAATCTTCAGGGATTGCACCAGCTGTAATGGCGGGACTTCATCTGAATGTCCCGGTTGTATTTGCGAGAAAAAGAAAATCTCTCACTCTGGTAAATGACCTGATTACAGCTTCTGTCTATTCTTTTACTAAAGAAGAAACAAGTGAAATCTCTGTCTCAAAGAAATTTCTTTCAAAAGAGGATAATCTACTGATCATTGATGATTTTCTAGCGAATGGACAGGCTGCATTAGGTCTTGCGGATATAGCGGAAAAAGCTGGATCAGCAGTTGAAGGGATAGGAATTGTTATTGAAAAAGGCTTTCAAAAAGGCGGACAGCAGCTGAGAGAGAGGGGATTCCGGGTCGAATCTTTAGCTATTATTAACTCTCTTGAAAATGGCATCATCAGCTTTGAAAAAACATCAGAGAATGTGGAGGAAATGTTGCGATGAATCAGAATCCAATAAAAATTGCTTCGCTCGGAATTCAGCATGTCCTTGCTATGTATGCAGGCGCGGTCATTGTACCGCTGATTGTAGGAGGGGCACTGGGATTAACAGGTGAACAACTTACCTATCTGGTTTCAATTGATATTTTTATGTGCGGAATTGCAACACTGCTTCAAGTATGGCGCAGTAAATTTTTCGGGATTGGCCTTCCGGTCGTGCTTGGCTGCACATTTACGGCTGTTGGACCAATGATTGCGATTGGCGGTCAGTATGGAATACCAGCAATCTATGGGTCTATACTCGTTTCCGGTATTTTTGTGGTTGCTGTTTCAAAGTATTTTGGAAAACTGGTGAAATTTTTCCCGCCTGTTGTGACAGGGTCGGTGGTTACAATAATCGGGATTACGCTTATTCCTGTTGCTATGAATAATATGGCCGGCGGGCAGGGAAGCCCTGACTTTGGTTCGATGACAAACATAGCATTGGCTTTTGGAACTTTGCTGTTCATCATTATTCTCTTCCGTTTCTTTAATGGCTTTATCCGGTCGATTGCCATTTTACTGGGATTGGCTGCAGGAACCATAGCATCCTATTTTATGGGCATGGTCGACTTCACAGCTGTTGGTGACGCTTCCTGGTTACATATGCCATCCCCTTTCTATTTTGGCATGCCGACATTTGAGGTGACAGCCATCCTGACTATGATTCTAGTAGCAATGGTCAGTTTAGTTGAATCTACAGGCGTATACTTTGCTCTGGGAGATATCTGTGAAGAAAAACTGGAACAAAAAGATCTGTCAAATGGTTATCGTGCCGAAGGGCTTGCCATTATCCTTGGTGCTGTCTTTAATGCATTTCCTTATACAACCTATTCCCAAAACGTCGGACTTCTTCAGCTGTCAGGCGTAAAAACGAAAAATGTCATATATACAGCAGGGGCATTCCTTGTACTGCTGGGTCTGGTTCCGAAAATTGGTGCATTGACCACGATCATTCCCACTCCAGTATTAGGAGGCGCAATGGTTGCCATGTTTGGCATGGTAGTCGCCTATGGAATAAAAATGCTCAGCAAAGTGGAATTCTCCTCCCAGGAAAATTTATTGATCATCGCCTGCTCTGTCGGGATGGGACTGGGTGTAACAGCTGTTCCTGAACTATTCGCACAAATGCCTTCGAGTGTGCGGATCCTGACGGATAATGGGATAGTGGCAGGCAGTGTGACGGCCATTCTTTTAAATATCGTATTCAATGTAGTTAAAGGAAAAAAAGCAGTTCAGCGTCCTTCTCTTACGGAGCAGAAGGCTTTATAATTCTCGTTTGAGGCAATCACAATAATATTGGAAATCAATATAATATTCTATCGGTATTTTTACATTTCCGAAGCGATGTTTCTCGCAAGAAAGAGAGTGTAATGTGATGGAGAAATATTATTGTGATAACTGCCGGCTTTTATATAATGAAGAAGAAGTTTGTGCTGCCTGCGGTATCCAGGTGACAAAAAAAATATATATAGAAGTTCAAAAGCATCATAAAAATCTTAATGGATTGGATGCATCAGAATAACTGCTTAATCGCCGGCCGCATTTCATGGTTAGATGAGGGACTAAATAGTAATTGGAAAAGATTTAGTAATGCTATTCATTTAATGATTCATTTATAATAAAGATGCACAACAACTCCTTCAAAACACATTGCTTCCTCCAAACGGGGGGAGCTTTTTTTTTGCTCTTTATCCAACTTTGAAACATAAATTGCTTTTATTTGGAAAAATTAACAGAAAGCAATAGAAGGAGAGTTGCTTATGCCAGCAATTGTATCAGTAGCGGAGGCAATACCTGAACATGTTCTGACACAGGATCAGGTAATGGATTTTGCCAGAGATTTATTTTCCGATTCCTTTAAGGATATTGAAAGGCTATTAAAAGCTTTCCACAACGGCCAGATTGAGAAGCGGCATTTTGCAAAGGGACTGGAATGGTTTAAAACAGATAAATCATTTGAAGAACGAAACAATGCATATATTGAGCAATCTATTGAACTGGGAACAAGGGCCATAAAGCACTGCCTGGAAAATGATCTTTTCCTGACCAGAAGTCTTCAGTGCGATGAGATAGACGCCATCTTTACTATCTCAAGTTCAGGGATTGCCACTCCAAGTATTGAAGCAAGAATCATGAATAAGCTTCCATTTTCTGAGCATACGAAACGAATTCCGATATGGGGGCTGGGATGTGCAGGAGGTGCTTCAGGGCTTTCAAGAGCCTATGAATATTGTCTGGCATTCCCTGAAGCGAAGGTGCTTGTATTAAGTATAGAATTATGCAGTTTGACCTTTCAGCGCAATGACCGGTCAAAAAGCAATCTTATCGGGACCTCTCTCTTTGCTGACGGTGCAGCATGTGCTCTTATAACAGGTGATAAGGTACAAAGGGATTTTCAAAAGCTGCCATCCATTCCGGGAATTCGGGGAACCCAATCGACAACCAAGCGAAATTCTCTGGATGTAATGGGCTGGGAAGTTAAGAATGAGGGTCTATTTGTGGTTTTTTCAAAGGACATCCCATCCATAATAGAGGGATGGCTGAAGCCCAATGTAACGGAATTTCTAAGGGGAAAAGGCATAGAAATGGAAGAGATAAACCATTTTATTGCTCATCCCGGAGGAAAAAAAGTCATTGATGCTTATCAGAAAGCGCTGCAATTCGACCCTTGTATGACAGAAATTTCGCTTGATGTATTAAAGGAGTTCGGTAATATGTCATCTGCAACTATTCTTTATGTACTCAAAAGGTTTATGGAAATCGGCAGAAGGGGAGACACCGGGCTTGCAACTGCACTCGGACCGGGATTCAGCTCGGAATTGCTACTGCTGGAATGGGAGTGAATACATGCTGTTCATAATGTTTATTAGCGTCATCATTTTGCAGAGGGCTGCAGAGCTTGCTGTAGCCCGGAGTAATGAAAAGTGGATGAAAGAGCGTGGGGCATTGGAATTTGGCCAGAGACATTATCCGTGGATCGTTGCTGTTCACGCTTCCTTTTTGGTCTGCTATTTGCTTGAAGTAACCATCTTTGAAAAGAATCTGTCGCCTTTTTGGCCCATATTGCTGATTCTGTTCTTCCTTACCCAGGCGGGAAGGGTGTGGGCGCTGTTTTCCTTGGGCAAATACTGGAATACAAAAATCATTGTCCTGCCGGGAGCTAAGGTAGTCAGAAGAGGGCCATACCGGTTTATAAAGCATCCCAACTATGCCATTGTAGCTGCTGAATTTCTCGTGATTCCTTTAATGTTTCAGTCATATATAACGGCTGCTGTTTTCACTTTGTTAAACATAATGGTGTTATCGGTCAGAATACCAGAAGAGGAAAAAGCGCTGAAGGAATTGACAGAATACGAAGAAGCCTTTTTACGGTTACGGCCTGACCTTAATAAAGATATTAAAAAAGTTTGACAATTTTAAATTCCCTATTGAAAATGATTATCGTTCGTGATAAACTTCTAATTGAATTTGAAAATTATTCTCAATATCATTCCAACAGGAAGGTGCTGCTACATATGACAATTCTATTCGTTGCCGGCACAGTTGCTGCCTACTCACTTGTTATGAAACATGTTTTAAATAACGTAGCTAGACCACATACAAGATAATAATTACTTATTGAAACCAGGCTATCAATGCCTGGTTTTTGTTTTCATATCGTCTATTTAATTAAGTTTTTTAGAAGTTAAATACATTAATGCACTGAGTTGATTGGAGCGGAAGGTGCGAGACTCCGGTGGGAGCAGCGGGACAGGTGAGACCCCGGAGACGCGTAGCGTTGAGGAGGCTCAGCGCCCGCCCCACGGAAAGCGAGTGCCTGCAGCGGAAATCAACGGGCTAAATTGAAAGACAAACAATTTATAAGCAGTAATCTGAAAATAGAACATAGAATAACAGCAGAAAAACTGATTTTCCTGATAAAAATTAGAAAAATCAAAGATTAATCCATCCTGTATAGGAAAATAAACAAAAATCATTTAAAATAGGAAGTAAATTAAAGTTACAAGGGGATTAATGGAAATGGCCGACACGATTTTGCAACCAGGATTGCAGCAAACTGAATTAATAAACAGAATAACTGCTATATATACATTTGCCCAGAGAAATGGAGATGCCGAGACAGCCCAAAGAGCTAAAGATCTCGTGATTAAGCTAAGGAACCAGGAATTTGCCATCGCTTTTTGCGGGCATTTTTCTGCCGGAAAATCGAGCATGATCAACAGGCTGGCAGGCGAAGATCTTCTTCCTTCCTCACCAATTCCAACCAGTGCCAACCTGGTCAAAGTCAAATCAGGTGAGGAAGATTATGCAAAAGTAATTTTTAAGGAAGGAAAGCCAAGGCTTTATCCTGCTCCATATGATTACGGACAGGTAAAATCCTATTGTAAAGATGGCGATTCTATCCATTCCATTGAAATAAGCCATTCCGCCACCAGCTTGCCAAAGAAGGCAGTGATTATGGATACACCCGGAATCGATTCCACTGATGATGCGCATAGGATTGCTACTGAATCTGCTCTTCATTTAGCTGATCTCATTTTTTATGTAATGGATTACAACCATGTCCAGTCGGAATTAAATTTTCTTTTTACTAAAGAACTGACGGCTGCTGGAAAAGACGTTTATCTTGTTATCAATCAAATTGATAAACATCGCGATGAAGAACTCAGCTTTGAGCAATTCAAAAAAAGTGTTAAGGATTCATTTGCATCCTGGGGAGTAAAGCCTGCCCGGATTTTTTACACCACGTTAAAAGACGAGAACCATCAGGCAAACGATTTTAAGGATCTTCAGAGTTTTATTAACAGCAGCATCGCTGATCGTGAAGAACTTTTGCCTCAGTCTGTTTTTAATTCTTTGAAGAAGTTAACAGAGGATCATCTTGAGTTTTTAAGAGACTCTCATGCAGCTGAAAAAGCTGACTGGGAAGAAAAATTGGCAGACCTTGAACAGGATGACAGGGAGCAGCTTCCCGAAAGACTGGAAGACCTGGAGAAGCAGTTAAATGAGCTGAATTCTTCCTTACATGAAGCTGATATAGAGGTAACCGATAAATTAGATGAGATTTTGAAAAATGCCTATTTAATGCCTTTCCAAACGAGGGAACTGGCTGAATCATATCTGGAATCGTGCCAGCCTTCATTTAAGATTGGCCTATTTTTCAGCAAACAGAAAACGGAGCATGAAAGGTCATTGAGGCTTGACCGCTTCTACGAGGATTTATCAGAAAAAGTTAAATCTCAGCTGGAGTGGCATATAAAGGAGCTGTTTTTACAGCAGTTCAAGAAGCATAATATCCATGATTCTGAAAAGCTTGCACAAGTTCAGAGCTTCAAGCTCTCCTTTGAACCGGCTGTTTTAGCTGAAACGGTAAAATCCGGAGCAATGGTTTCTGGTGACTATGTTTTGCAGTATACAAACGACACAGCAGAGGCCCTAAAGAGAATTGCCAAAAAGAACGCAGCTTCTTTAACGAATTCACTTTTAGAAGCACTTGAAGAAAATAACAGCCAGGAACAAACTGCGCTGGTCAATGAAATTCGCACCCTTAATGCTTATGCTGAAGCACTATATGCGCTCAAGGCTATCAATGAAAAAATTAGTAGCGCATCAGCGGGAATGAAAGTCTATTTGACTGGTGAATTCAATACTCATGAGTTTCAGGAAAAAGCCCAGATGCTTGCAGAAGAAGAAGTTGATGAAGCTGAAGTTGTTTTCCTGAATGAAGATAATGCTGAGAAAGAACAGGCAACCCGGAAATCTGAGCAGTTACCTGACGAAGAGACTGAAAAGGAAGCGGTTTCTGCAGTTGACGTACAGCCTGTTATTGAAAAGCTTCGATATACTGCTAATGCAGTAAAGGAGCTGCCGGGCTTCAGAAAGCTTGCAGCTGATTTGGCAGATAAAGCATCAAGGCTTGAAAGCAAGGAATTCACAGTTGCCCTTTTTGGTGCATTTAGTGCAGGGAAGTCTTCCTTTGCCAACGCTTTGATCGGGAATAAGCTTCTTCCGGTTTCACCGAATCCGACGACGGCTGCTATCAACAAGATTAAGCCTGTCACAGATGAAAATAAACATGGAACCGTCCTTGTTAAAGTTAAAGATTCACATACTCTTTTAAATGATATCAATCATTCCTTGAAGGTGTTTGATTATTCAGCAGGAAACTTCGATGAAGCTGCCGCCGCTATTAAGAAGATCACTGGGGAAAACCAGGATTTTGATGCGAGTGAAAAGACACACTTTGCATTTCTTAATGCCTTTATGAAAGGGTACAAATTCTTTACAGATAAGCTGGGGAAAATCATTAAAGCTGACCTGGATGAGTTTGGGGATTATGTTGCCAATGAAGAAAAATCATGCTTTGTGGAAACGATTGAAGTTTACTTTGACTGTGAACTGACAAGGCAGGGAATTACCCTGGTTGACACACCCGGCGCTGATTCGATTAATGCGAGGCATACCGGGGTTGCATTTGAATATATTAAAAACTCGGATGCTATCCTTTTTGTCACTTATTATAATCATGCCTTCTCAAAAGCGGATAGAGAGTTCCTTATCCAGCTGGGAAGGGTTAAGGATACCTTCTCCCTTGATAAGATGTTCTTTCTTGTCAATGCCATTGACCTTGCCAATAATGAGGAGGAAAAAGATTCGGTGCTCCAGTACGTTGAAGAACAGCTGGTGCAATACGGAATCCGCCGTCCGAATCTGTCTGGCATTTCAAGCCTTCAAGCTCTGGCAGAGAAGCTGGATAGCAGCAAAGAGGAAGTATCCAATATCAGTTCATTTGAAAAAAGCTTTTACTCCTTTATTAATCAGGATCTGCTGAATATTTCCATTTCATCAGCAGAAACAGAGTGGAGGCGCCTATTATCCCAGCTGAGGTCTTATATTTATTCCTCACAGGAAAATAAAGAAGTCAGGCTCGAAAAGCTCAAACAGCTTGAGAAAGAACATAAGGATATTTCTGCGATTATCAGCGGACAAAAACCTGAACTGCTTTCCCAAAGGCTTGAACAGGAAACAGATGAGCTCGTCTTTTACATCAAGCAGAGAGTATTTCTTCGTTTCTATGACTTTGTTAAGGAGGCCTTCAATCCATCAGTTCTGAAAGATGATGGCAGGAATTTAAAGAAAATGCTTAAGCTGGCACTGGATGAATTCCTTGCAAGCTTTGGATTTGATTTTGCCCAGGAGCTCCGTGCAACAACATTAAGGCTTGAATCCTATTTATCCAAATTGATTGCTCAGCAGCAGGAGACTATTTCGAAAAAAGCCTCAAGTGTAAACAGTGATTTGACTTTTAGCATATATGAGCCGTTAAAAATGGACAGTATTGAATTTGAGTCAGCATTTTCCAATGAAGACCCGAACCAATTTAAAAAAGCTTTGTCCTACTTTAAAAATCCAAAAACATTCTTTGAAAAGAATGAGCGCAAGCAATTAGCGGATGAACTGGAGAAGAATCTGCAGGATCCTGCAGACCGTTATTTGCAGGCTGAAAGCAGCAGGCTGAAATTCCATTACAGCAGCCAGCTGATGAATGAATTTGAGCGGCTGCTCAATTCGCTGATTGAACAGAATAACGAATATTATGAAGGTATTACGGCTGCTTTAAAAGATAATTTCCCAATTGAAGAGCTTAAAGAAATTGAGAGGGATATTGCACAGTACGAAAAATAACTTGGAAAGGTTGCTGCTTTTCAGATGGACAAATGGCTGTGCACAGCAGAAGAAAAGTATAATATCGATATCCTTTTTGCTTGTGAAGCAGGGAGCAGGGCTTGGGGGACAGATGATGCGGATTCAGATTATGATATCCGCTTCATCTTCAAACATAAGAATCTTAAAACATATCTTTCCCTTGAACGCGCAAGTGATGTTATCAATACAGATATCCCTTATGATGCGCACGGCTGGGATATCTTTAAAGCATTTGACCTTGTGCAGAAATCCAATCCCAGTATATTTGAATGGGCTTACTCACCTATTCTCTATAAGGATATGAACGGCTTTTCAGAAAGGCTGAGGAGTACTGCGGAAGAGGAGTTTTCAAGATTTAAGTTATTACAGCATTACACTCAGGCTTTTTCCCGGAATCTCGGTGAAGCTGCAAAAAATGAGAATCTTACGTTTAAGAAACAAAAGCTGCTGATTCAGGCAGTAAGGGCATGCCTAATATCAAGGCAGCTGCTTAAGAAAAGTAATGTAAAAGGGGATTTTTTGTATACAGGACTCTTTGGCATAAAGGCCGAGGATGAGATCACCCGCTTTTATCAGACCCTGGTTGATGCAAAACAAAGCGGGAGGATAATCGAGAAGCATTTAGCAATGCAAATGGCGGAGAAACTGGAGTCAGAAAGGGAACTGCTCTATGCAGCAGCTGACTCAATGCCTAAAGAAAAAGGCAAGGTATCCGGATTGAATGAATGGCTCTGGGAACTGCTGAAGGTTTAAAATCATTTCTGAGAAGAAAAGGGAGACAAATGGAGAAGAATTCTTTTCATGCATGTGCCACCTGCATAAACTTCCAGCCTGAAAAACGTAAAGACGGAATGTTTTATTTTTGCAGCAGGCTGGGATATGAAACAAAGCCTGACTATCAATTCAATTGCTGGACACCAAAGGAACATATCATACACCTGATGGAAAAGAGAAAAGGGGAGAACCTTTAATGAAGTATCTAGCAGAAAAGGAATGGGTATTATCCAAACTGGATGATCCCACTATCCGAATTGCCGACTGCCGTTTTAAACTTGGATCGCCAGATGAAGGGCGCAGCTTATATGATCATAGCCATATTCCCCATGCAGTGTATTTTGATCTGGAGAAAGATCTGTCAGGTCCGGTAAGAGAACACGGAGGCCGGCATCCCCTTCCGGATCCGGCTCAACTTAGAAAGGCCCTTGAGAAAGCCGGGATCAGCAGAGATACCACAGTTATTGCCTATGACGGCGGAGAAGGGGCATTTGCCGCAAGATTCTGGTGGCTGCTCAGGTATTTAGGGCATGAGAAAGTTTTTGTATTGAACGGCGGATATAAGGAATGGACTGAAAGCGATTATCCTTTGACTAATGAAGTTCCCCGCATGGAGCGGGCGGATTTTAAAATTGATCTGCAGCCTGACATACTTGCCTCATACGAAGAAGTTAAAAGCGCTGCAGGCAATCAGGAGAGCGCTGTTTTAATTGACTCCAGAGAGGAAAAAAGATACCTTGGGCTGGAGGAGCCAATTGATAAAAAAGCAGGCCATATTCCGAGAGCAATCAATAAAGTTTGGCTTGAAGCATATAAAATTGGCAGATTTAAAGATGCCGAAGAACAGGAAAATCGATTTGCGGGTATTGATAAAAACAAACCCATCATTGTTTATTGCGGCTCTGGTGTAACGGCGGCACCTAATTTTCTAGCTTTAAAGGAAGCCGGCTATAAACATGTTAAATTATATGCCGGAAGCTTCAGCGATTGGATCTCTTATGACAGCAATAAAATAGAAACTGTCGAAAAATAGTGAAATCCCTTTTGGAAAAGGGATTTTTTTACTGTTAAATTTATTATATAATTTAAAATGTTTGATAGATTTGAAAAACGGAGGGTAAATATGAATACTGCTGGTTATACCATAACGAAAAAACAAAAAACAGATATAACTCAAATATTGGTCACGATGGGAATCATTCTAATATTATCTGCCATATTTATTCCAATATTTTTACTTTCCCCATTTCAGGCTCAATTTTATAGACCTGAAGGAACCTGGGTATTCGAAGCGCCAAAATCAGCTTATTTGACATTTAGCATTGGTCTGGCAGCTGTGGGTGTTTTTATCTTATTGGGAGTTTGGATGAAAAGCGCCGAAAAATTCGGCTGGTTTGGAAAAGTTTTTGCAGGAGCAGGATTATTAATTTCGCTTTTGATAGCGATTTTAAGTTTTGATTATTATCACTATATCGATAAAAATGGTGTGCATTTCAACACATTACTCAGTTTGCAGGAGAAGCATTATGAATGGTCCGAAATTCAGCAGGCAAGGCAAACGGTTATAAATAAAATGGGTGTTATGTCAGATGATGAATTAATTTTTACTTTTAACGATGGGACAGAATATTCATTCCAGCTGAATGATAATATCCGCAAAGCGAGAATAGCGACTTACTATGAACTGGAAGAACAGGGAGTGGAATTGATCAGGGAAACAGACTAATTCTGTAAAACTTTTCAAGAGAAATGGAGAGTTTCCCATGTTATAATAGTTGTTATGATTATAATTGGGAGGCGGAGACATGAACGAGAATAAACCTTCACTGCTGCTTGTTGATGGAATGGCACTGCTGTTCAGAGCTTATTTTGCAACAGCAATGTCCGGTCAATTTATGATAAATTCTAAAGGAATTCCTACAAACGGAGTTTATGGTTTTGTTAAACATTTTTTAACAGCTGTTTCTTCCTTTAATCCGTCACATGTGGCAGTATGCTGGGATATGGGCAGCAAAACCTTCAGAACGGAAATGTTTGGTGCCTATAAAGCAAACCGTCCAGAAGCTCCAATCGAACTTGTGCCTCAATTCAGTCTGGTAAAAGAAGTGGTGGAAGCATTTGATGTACCTAATATTGGCCTTGAAGGATTTGAAGCTGATGATTGCATTGGAACCATTGCAAAAAAGGCAAGCCAGGAAGCGGATGTGCTGATCCTTACAGGTGACCAGGATATGCTGCAGCTTCTGGATGACAATATTTCTGTCATTTTACTGCAAAAAGGCTACGGCAATTACCTTGTGCATACGACTGAGACGTTTTATGAAGAAAAAGGAATAACACCTAAGCAGATGATTGACCTGAAAGCCTTCATGGGGGATACAAGTGATAATTACCCGGGTGTAAAAGGAATTGGCGAAAAAACAGCGCTGAAACTGCTTCAGCAATTTGAGCATATTGAAGGCGTATTAGAAAATCTGGAACAGCTAACAAAGGGACAGCGTGCCAAGATCGAACAGGATCTTGAAATGCTTCACTTGAGCAGGCAGCTGGCCGAAATAAAATGCGACGTTCCTGTTGAATGCCCTCTTGACCTCGCTCAATTCACAATGAACCGGGAAAAGGTCATCGAGAAATTCACTGAAATTGAATTCAAGGGACTTCACAGATTCCTTGATATTAAAAAGGAATATGCATAAATAAAGCTCCAGGCTTAGCCTGGAGTTTTATTTATGCATACTTCGTAAAAAGCCGCACGTTGCGGCCATCCTAATATTATTTAGTATTTTTCTTCTTCGCTGCATTCTCCAGCTTGCTTTTAGGCTCTTCTGCAAATTCAGCATCCTGCCCGTATCCTTGCGGGTTTACGCCAGGTGCTTTTTTTCCTCTGTTTGTATGTCCGTTTTTACTCATCTGATTCACCTCCTAAATCCAGCAATTCTTCATTTGATAAGCTTATTATTGTTTAAGTGTTCGTGTTTTAATCATGTACAGGCAGGGTACAATTTAGCAACTGATGCGGTGAATTTTTTCTTCAGATTCGGTTTAAATTACTCCATAAAATCCAATCTATTTAGCATTTGAAGGAGGAATAATAAAAGTCTGCATACTTAACACTAAAGATGAGGTGAGTTTTTATGAATAAGGGAGTTTATATCGCTCTTTTAAGTATAGGATTGGCACAGGGCCTGAAAATTCCGATCCACTATGTCAAAAAGGGGGAACTGCGTCCGGATTTATTTTTCCAGACAGGAGGCATGCCAAGTTCCCATTCGGCAGGCGTATCGTCTTTAACCACGTTTATTGCTTTAAAGCGGGGTGTGCCAACAGTGGATTTTGCTCTATCGCTGGTTTATGGCCTGATCGTAATGTATGATGCCCAGGGAATCAGGCGCCAGACAGGTGAGCTTACCTTAAAGGTAAACAGTCTGGGTGAACTGGTTGATAAAATTCACAAAGATGAAACAGTGAAATTTGAGGAAGAAGGTCCAAAAAAGCTGAAGGAAATGCTGGGCCATCAGCCTGCTGAAGTATTAGGCGGAGCAATCCTGGGTGTATTAACCGGAACACTTGGCTACCTTCTTACTAAAAAGAAAAAATAGCTGCTCACTTGAGCTTACAGTGCCCCTGCTTCATGCCGAAAAAAGGTAGATAATTGTCGAAAAATCAGTTAAGATTTAAGAATACAGGAGGAGCAGGGGAAGAGGGTAAGTACAGTGAAGACAGTTGAAGAATATTTGCATTTTTTGCAAAGTAAAGGTTTTCAATTCAGGGAGGACGCAGTTGGCTTCATTTACTTTGGAAAACATTATACCAATGCTTCTGACGAGCTGGCCAATGCAGCAATTGAACTGACATTAAAGGCACAGAAATCATTTGATGGAAGTTTTTACGTTTCTTTGCTGGAAACTTTGGTTTCAAAGAATATTACCAGCAGGCGGGAAGCAATAAAATTTGTAAAAGAAAAAGCAATCATCTAAAAAGGCGTGTCTGTTTCGAGAACACGCCTTTTTCAAATTATGAAGCTGTCTTTTTTCTGAAGGTTAAAAACGTTTTCTTAGCAGGCAGTTCTGCAAAAATCATTCCCGCAAAAATAAGCAGACAGCCGGCCAGGGCGCTGAGTGAAAGTCTTTCATTCGCCCACATAAATCCTGCAGCTGCTGCAAACACAGGCTCCATGGCGAAAATCAGGGCCACTCTTGTTGGTGTTGTGTACTTTTGAAATGCCGTCTGTGCAAAGAATGCAATAGCGGTAGCAAAAAGTGAAGTCACAATAAGGGCAGTTACGACATTGGCTTTAAATAAAACTTCTGTCTCCAATGCCTGCTGCCAGTCTTCATTGATCAATGCAAAAATGACTGATAAAACTGCCACCGTACTCACTTGGATAACCGTTAATAGCAAGGCAGGATATCTGCTGCTGTATTTACCTGTAAAGATAATATGGAGGGCAAAACCGACAGCGCAGATTAATACATAGGCATCACCAATATTCAGCGGGGCATTATCGGTCATGGTTAGAAAATATAGTCCGGCCGTCGCGATTGAAACGCCGATAATGGCATTGAATCCCGGCTTGATTTTTAGCAGCATTAAAGAAAAGACTGGAACCATTACTACACTTAACCCCGTAATAAAGCCGGCTTTTGAAGAAGTTGTGTGCAGCAGGCCGATCGTCTGGAAGGCATAGCCTATAAATAAAAACAAGCCCATAATAACTCCGGATATTAAAAGCCTTCTATCCATTTTCTTTACCTGTTCTCTTTCAAAAATCGCAAGCCATCCGCCCAGAATTAAAGCGGCCAGGAAAAAGCGGACACCATTAAAAGAGAATGGTTCAAGAAAAGCAATGGCGTTTTGTACAAGCACAAAGGTGGTTCCCCACACAAAGGCAACCAGCAAAAGGCTTACATCTGCAAATATGACTGATCTATTCATGATCTTCCTGACCTTTCACTTTGTTTTTGTGAATGGCAGCTCTTGCTAATTCATCCGCTGCCTTGTTTTCAGAGCTGGGAACCCACTTCATAAAAAATAAATCAAATTTTCCTGTAAGCTCCAAAGCTTCTTCAAGCAGTGGGGCAAACTTTTTATTTTTTACAAATTCTTTTTCAACAGCACGGTTAACAAGCTGTGAATCCGTTCGAAACGAAACTGTTTTATATCCCTTATCAATGCATAGTTTCAGTGCATGAATAAATGCACGGTATTCTGCTTCATGATTTTCCATGCAGCCCAATGCAATGGAAAAGCGTTCAACCTGGCCATTATTTTTTATGAATATGCCTGCACCGCTGGGACCCGGGTTTCCCGCACTTGCTCCATCGATATATACTTCAACCAATTGAATTGCCTCCTGATTTTAACACTATAATAGGGTAAACTAAATGTAGTTTATCACAAAAATAATTGATATTGCAGAAAAAGGATACCTAAACGGCATCCTAATCTTTTACTGGGAAACGTTTAGCAATATAGCCAAACGGGGTATCAAGTACAGCTACTATAAATTTCAGCAAGTAAGTCGTGATGAAAATTTGAATCCATTCTTCCGGAGGAAATACACCGAGGAAGGCAATGCTTGTAAACACAAGGGTATCCAATAGCTGGCTGATCATGGTGCTGCCATTATTCCTGATCCAAAATTGGCCGTCTTTTGGAAATTTCTTTTTTAAATAGGAAAAGATATAAACATCAGTAAATTGGCTGACTAAATAGGCAGCGAGGCTTCCGGCAGCAATCCGCGGCAGAACCGAGAAAAGAGTGCTGAGAGATTCCTGTGCAAAATCCGTTTCATGCGGTTTGAACAATAATACCATCTGCATGATCAGAGTCATGGACAGAAGAGTAAAGAAACCGAGCCATACAGCTTTTTTCGCTTCTTCTTTTCCGTACTTCTCATTTAAGATATCTGTAACAAGAAAAGCAGTACCATACATAGCGTTGCCTAAAGTGGCAGTCAGTCCAAACATTTCAATTGTTTTTACGACTTGAAGATTGGCCATGACAGTGGAGAAGCCGATCCACACGAAAAGTCCAGTCTTTCCGAACAGGCGGTACATCGCCAATACTAAAATGAAATTAATTATTGCAAAAAGCAATCCAAACCATTCATTAAACATCAAATTCCTCCTAGTTTTGTTAATGCGGGAGTTTTCGAACCGCAGAATATAAAAATGTCATTGACCATTATACATTGAAATATACTCATTTAGTAATAAACAAAGCAAAGTATAATAAGTTCAACTATTGCAAACAGTTCTAATAATGATAACCAGCTAATAAAGTACAGAAAGGCTGACCTAAATGAAATATAAATTAGAATGGAAATACAAACTTAAAGGAACTGAGGATATTTTATTTACTTCAGACCTGATCGATGGTGAAACTGCTTTGCAGGCTGGTGAAGATATTGAAAAGTCGGGCAAGGGCAAAGAGGTAATTTATTATGATGAAGCCGGCACTTCCTGGAGCACAAAGGAAATGAAAAAGCTTCTTATGGAAGTTGAAGAGGACCCTCATGATATTACCGTATTTTTTGATGGCGGCTTTAATAAAGATACCGGCCAGGCCGGACTCGGTGCGGTCATTTATTTTAAACAGGGCAAAAAAAAGTACCGTGTGCGGGCAAATGAGCTTTTTGATGAGATGGATAATAATAATGAGGCAGAATATGCAGCAATTTATTACACCCTGAATCTGCTTGAAGAAATGGGTGTTCATCATATGACATGTGAATTTAAGGGGGATTCCCAGGTAGTATTAAAACAGCTTGAAGGTGAATGGCCGTGTTATGAAGAAAATCTAAATCGCTGGCTTGACCGAATCGAAGAAAAAATTAAAAAACTGGGCATACTGGCAAGATATAAATCCATTCCGCGCAATGAAAATAAAGAAGCGGATAAGCTGGCAAGCCAGGCATTGCAAGGGAAATTTATTAACAGTAAAATGCAGATCATATAATTGTGAATAAGGAAGGCGTGAACAGTTTTGAGCAGAAAGGAAATTATCAATGAAGTGGAGGAGCTGATGACCAGTTACTGCAAAGACTGCTTCCTTCATAAACATCATAAAGATGAAAAAGGGCGCAGATATGCCCATCGATTTTGCATTACAGAGTGCACTGTCGGTGAGAAAATAAAATCGATAGGAAGCAAGCTTTCATAAAGGGAAACTTTAATCAGTGGGGGGGTATCCGGTGCAACTTAGGACACAAAAAGAGAAAAAGGGCGGTTTAGAGTCAGAACCCGGTGCAACTTCTGACACAAAAAGAGAAAATGGCGGTTTAGAGTCAGAACCCGGTGCAACTTCTGACACAAAAAGAGAAAAAGAGAGGCTTAGAGTCAGAACCCGGTGCAACTTCGGACACAAAAAACAT
>NZ_NPDG01000085.1:0-23892 GCF_002272225.1 Bacillus sp. 7894-2 | reverse complement strand
CGCTTATCCTCTATTGATTCATCTGAGTTTTAAAGTGGGGATCTTACTGCCCGTTAGACTGCGATGAATCCTGTACAAAAATATAAGGCTGGCAGATGCCAGCCTTATTATCATTATATTTGAATTATAGTTTTACAACGTTTGCAGCTTGAGGTCCGCGGTTTCCTTCAACGATTTCAAAAGAAACTTCCTGGCCTTCTTCTAAAGATTTGAAACCGTCACCTTGGATAGCTGTGAAGTGTACGAATACATCGTCTCCGCCTTCAACTTCGATAAAACCGAAACCTTTTTCATTGTTGAACCATTTTACTTTACCGTTTTGCATGTTTACTTTTCCTCCTAAGCCTTTAAAGACACAACAGGTGTCTAAGATGAATATTACCACCTAACAAAACATAAAGCAGATATTTTTAGCTAAAATACATTCTGTTAAATGATGATTATAATATACACGAATGGGCACTTTCAGTCAAGGAATTGAACACCATTTTTACAAAAAACATTAAAATATTTTAAATATTTTTACTTTTTTGTGTCGGAATGGAAAATACAAAGTTTCTGCTGTGATCTGATAACATAATTTATCGTTTTTCTCATATGAATTATTAATTATCTTGTTGTTAAAGGGTGAGGAAAATGTACCGGTTTTCGATTGAGGATCAGGATTGGATTTTGAGGTTTTCACCCAATATCCAAATTGAAGCGGAAGAGAAGCAGGCCATTATAAGCTCCATCCTGCAGGTTGGCAAGGATCTCCCACAATACTCGCATGGGGAGTCATTTATCATTATGAATGACCAATTAGGCATTATCGTTTTTAGTGTCGAGAAAATACCATCTATGATATTGACCGTTTCAAACATTGTTACAGAAGATAAATGGTACATTCAAAAGAACCTGACAATAAAGCGCTATTATAAAGATTGATCGGCAATAGCCGATTTTTTTTGTTTAATAGGAAAAAATTCACAGAGTCTTACGCCTTATGCAAACGCTTTCCTTGTTGGATTAAAATATAAATGCAGGAATCTTTAAATAATTTATAAAGGAGGGCTTAAGTTGAAAGGGTTTAAACCGTTTATTTTTCTGGCCGCAGCTATAATATTGGCGGCATCCAATTTTTTATCCCCATTTATGCAAACGATTGCATCGGCCGAAAAAACAACACAGGGGGCCGGTCAGACTACAGCAGTTACCATCCATTATCAGCCTGAAGAGGGTGAAATGAAGGATTGGAATTTGTGGGTATGGCCTAAGGATGGCGAGGGTCAGGTATTTGAATTCACTGGTAAAGATGAATTTGGACTTATTGCAGAGGTTGTGCTGCAAGGTATTCATGATGAAGTTGGTTTTATTGTCCGCACCGACAGCTGGGAGAAAGATGGAGGGGACAGATTCATCAATGTAAAGAGCGGCATTGAAGAGGTATGGGTGAAAGCAGGCGATGAAAATACATATACATCACCGCCTGATGGTGAGTACAGAGACTTTCCGGCATTTGAACGGGTAAAGGTAAAACTCCACTACTTTCGATATGACGGAAATTATGAAGGCTGGAATTTATGGACATGGCCAGAAGACAAGGATGGAAAAAGAGTTGAATTTACAGCAGAAGATGATTTTGGGAAAGTTGCAGAATTTGAGCTTGAAAATCCGGAAGGTATGAAAAAGGCCGGATTTATAGTCAGGAAGAGCACGGAAGGAAATGATTGGGCCGGCAAGGAATTTGGTGATCGCTTTATTACAAAGTTCGATGAAAATGGGAATGCGGAAGTTTGGATTGTTCAGGGAACAGAAAGAATTTATTACAATCCAGCTTATATTGAAAAAGATCCAAAAATAGTGAATGCTTCTATGGATGCTTTTAATCAGATTACACTTGAAACCAATTTTCCTTTCCAGTGGAGGGATTGGGAATCCATAATTAATATTGACAATGCCGATATTAAAGAAGTTGTCCCTTATGACGGGAACGAGGAAAACAATTTTACAAATAAAGTAAAAGTGATAACAGAAGATAATCTGGATTTTAGACAATTTTACAAAATCTCTGCAAGTTCATTTGGAGAAGCAGAGGTGAAGATTGGGGAGGTTGTCAGATCAAAGGAATTTGATGATGCTTTCTATTTTGATGGCAAGCTTGGAAATCAGTATGCGAAAAATCAAACCTCCTTCAGGCTTTGGGCCCCTACAGCAAGTGAAGCATCGATTGTGCTTTATGACAGCTGGGATGATCAGACCGCTGAAGAGCTTCCTCTTAAAAGAGGTGAAAAAGGAACCTGGACAACTGTTCTAAAAGGTAATCAAAATGGGCTGATTTACAATTATAAAGTCAAAATTGGGGGGGAATGGACAGAAGCGACTGATCCCTATGTCCGGGCTGTAACAGTAAATGGCGACAGGGGCGTTGTAATGGACCTGGATTCAACCGATCCTAAAAAGTGGAATAAACAGAAGCCGAAATTAAAGAATCCAGAGGACTCCATCATTTATGAAGTCCATATACGGGACCTTTCAATTCATGAGGACAGCGGCATTAAGCATAAGGGGAAGTTCCTTGGGGCTGCTGAGAAAAGCACCCTAACTTCTAAAGGAGAAAAAACAGGTTTAAATCATATAAAAGATCTTGGAGTCACACATGTTCAGTTCCTTCCGATTTATGACTACCGGACAGTTGATGAAACAAAACTGAACGAGCCGCAATATAATTGGGGCTATGATCCTAAAAACTATAATGTGCCGGAAGGATCGTATTCTACTGATCCTTATGATCCGGCTACAAGAATTACAGAATTAAAGACAATGATTCAGGAATACCATGATCAGCAACTGCGGGTTGTAATGGATGTCGTGTATAATCATGTGTTTGCTGTAAATGAATCCAGTTTCCATAAGCTTGTTCCAGGCTACTATTTCCGCTATAACGAAGATGGAACACTTGCCAATGGCACAGGCGTCGGCAATGATACAGCTTCAGAACGAAAAATGGTGCAGAAATTTATTGTCGACTCTGTTGCCTATTGGGCAGAGGAATATAATCTTGATGGATTCCGCTTTGATCTGATGGGCATTCATGACACTGAAACAATGAATAAAGTAAGAAAGGCATTGGATACTATTGATCCTACTATCATTATCATAGGGGAGGGATGGGATTTAAACACACCACTGGCAGCTGAAAGAAAGGCCAATCAGAAAAATGCCGAAGATATGCCTGGCATCGGCCATTTCAATGATGGCATCCGGGATGGTTTAAAAGGAAGTGTGTTTGATGAACTGGATAAAGGTTTTGTAAATGGCAAACAAGGTATGGAAAACTTTGTACAGCAAGGAATTGCAGCAGGATTGGATTATCCGGGCACAATGGCCACATACAAAGATCCTGAACAGGTGGTTACGTATGCTGAGGCACATGATAACCACACTCTTTGGGATAAGCTTGAACTGACCAATCCAGGTGCAGGGGAAGAATCAAAAAAGAAAATGCATAAATTGGCTTCTTCCATTATACTGACGTCACAAGGGGTCAGCTTTGTTCATGCAGGCCAGGAATTCATGCGGACAAAATACGGGGATCACAACAGCTATAAATCCCCTGACAGTGTAAATCAGTTAGACTGGGACCGACGAACTGAATTCAGCGGGGAAGTAGACTATTTTAAAGGTCTGATTAAGCTCAGAAAGCATTATAAATCCTTTAGAATGACAACAGCTGAGGATATTCAATCAAAGCTTAATTTCATTGAGGCCCCGGATAATACGGTGGCCTATAGACTGGATGCAAAAGGCCTGAAGGATAGGGCAAAAGAGATCGTTGTAATCCATAATGCAAATACAGAACCAGCCATAATTTCACTTCCGGACAAGGGTCCTTGGCATTTACTTTCAGACGGAAAACAGGCTGGGATTAAAACACTAAAGATATATCATTCAAAAACAATTGAAGTACCTGCACAAACAAGCTTTATTCTCAAAAGATAAGTAAAGGAGGAGAATCCTGTAAGGGGTTCTTCTTTTTATTTAGCGCAACACGATTGTTTTAAAAATTTCATAACTATAAAGGTATTTTAACTCCCTTTGCTAAATTTTTAGGTTAATATTAAAATAGATGTCTATATTTTGTTCTTACAACACAAAGGGAGCTAAAGTATGAAACTGATTATCGCGGAAAAGCCCGATCAGGGTATGACGCTGGCTTCTATTTTTAAAATGAGGAAACACCAGGGATATATTGAGATCTTTCCAAATGATATATTCCCCCAGGGGGCTCATGTTACCTGGGCTATAGGCCACCTATGCCAGCTGTCTGCCCCTGAAAAATACAAAAAGGACTGGAAAAAATGGTCATTGGACACATTGCCGATCATTCCGGAGCAATTTCAATATGAAGTGACAAAGGATAAAGCAAAGCAATTTAATATAATTAAACAGCTTGCTTCTAATCCTGATTTAACAGAAATTATCCATGCGGGCGATGCAGGGAGAGAAGGAGAGCTTATCATCCGGAACATTCTTAGGCTTACCGGTTCTGGAGTGCCCATGAAAAGACTCTGGATTTCTTCTTTGACTCCTAAAGCCATAAAGGAAGGGTTCCTTGCCCTGCTGGATGAAAGTGACACAAGGAACTTATATTATGAAGCCTATACGAGAGCATGTGCCGACTGGGTCGTTGGGATGAATGCTTCGCGTTTATACAGCCTTCTTCTGCAGCAGAAAGGGTTCTCAGATGTTTTTTCTGTAGGAAGAGTTCAGACCCCAACTCTTGCATTAATCGTAAAAAGAGAGCAGGAGATTCAGAATTTTGTTTCCGAACCTTTCTGGGAGGTAAATGCACAATTTAAAGTGAACGGGAAAAAATATACCGGCAAGTGGGAAAAAGATGGTGAGACCAGAATTAAGACCAAAGAGGTTGCCGAAAAGATTGCTGCCTTTTGCAGAGATAAAGAGGCACAGGTGGAAGATGTGCAGGCTGAAAAAAAAGAATTCCTGCCGCCGATGCTTTATAATCTTTCGGCCTTGCAGGCGGAAACCAACCGCAGGTTCAAGTTCCCGCCTAAAAAAACACTTGATGTTCTGCAGAAGCTTTATCAAAAAGGAATCGTATCATATCCCCGTTCGGACTCCAGGCATGTAACAGAAGGAGAAGCGGAAATGTTTCCGGAAATCCTCAGAAAAATGGAATCAAAAGAGGAGTATAAGGAATTTTTCCCTCTGCCTATAAGCTCCATATTGCAGAATAAACGGTATGTGAATGACAAAAAGGTAACGGATCATTATGCCATTATTCCGACTGAGCAGGTGCCGGATCTCGGAAGACTGTCACAGGATGAAAAAATTCTCTATGATCTGATCGTGAGGAGCTTAATAGCTGCACATTATGGAAAAGCTGTATCAGAATATACAACTATAAAAACACTTGTTGATGGAAGAGCTTTGTTCCTTTCTAAGGGAAAAGTACAGCTTGAAGAGGGCTGGAGAAAAGTGATTCCTCAGCAGGAGAAGGAAAAGGAACCGACTCTGCCTTTATTGCAGGCAGGCGACCAGGGAACAGTGTTAAAGGCCGATGTAAAAGAAAGTAAAACCCAGCCGCCCAAAAGGTATACCGAAGGCCAGCTGATTACACTCATGAAATCGGCCGGGAAACAGATCGAGGATAAGGAACTCGAGAAGGTTTTGATGAAAACAGAAGGCCTGGGAACGGAAGCCACAAGAGCGGGAATCATTACTATGCTGAAGGAGCGCAAATACATTGATATTAAGAAGAATCTTGTATATGCAAACTCAAAAGCAAAAATCCTCATAGAAGCAATAGGAACAGAGATACTTGCTTCCCCTGAAATGACTGCCAAATGGGAACAGCGGCTGAAGGACATTTCCGATGGGCAGGCATCCCCGAAACAATTCATGGAGCAGACCAATAAAATGGTTGGCCATTTGATCTCTGCTTCCATTGAAAATGCAGGAAAGTGGGCATTCTCAGAAGATGACAAAGAGGGATTTATCCCTGGGAAATTCAAACAAAAAAGATCAGCCAATCTGGGAAAATGCATGCTGTGTGATGGTAAAGTTGTGGATAAAGGAAGCTTCTATGGCTGCTCCAATTATAATAAAACCAAATGCACTTTCACTATTTCTAAAAGCATTATGGGCAAGACAATAACTCAAAAACTGCTCAAACAGCTATTAAAGGATGGAGAAACAGAATTAGTCGAAGGATTTACAAGCAAAGGAAAAGAGAAAACATTTTCTGCTAAATTATCCTGGGACCGGCAGGAAAACAGAGTTAAATTTCTCTTCCCGCAAAAGGCCTGAATATGCCTGATGCAGTATATTTCCTTGTCTCCATTTTCCAACTGTAGTAAAATCGTTAAAGTCTAATATTTATTTAAGAAAGATATAAAGTGAACATGCGCTCTGCGCTTTTCTAAAATAGTTGTCTAGCTCCGAGCGCCATCGGCTCGAGGTCTTAAGCCAATCGCTTCTGAAGGCAAAAAACGCCTTCTGCCAGCGCTTGTCTTAAGCAGGTCGCCGAAAGGCAGGCGCTCTGCGCTTTTCTAATTGGCAGGAGGTTGCGTAATGCCAACACCAAGTATGGAAGATTACATTGAACAAATATATTTGTTAATTGAAGACAAAGGATATGCAAGGGTTTCTGATATTGCCGAAGCTCTTTCTGTGCATCCATCATCTGTGACAAAAATGGTTCAGAAGTTGGATAAAGATGAGTATCTTGTTTATGAAAAATACCGGGGGCTTATATTAACGCCAAAAGGGAAAAAAATCGGCAAGAGGCTTGTATATCGGCATGAACTTTTAGAACAGCTCCTGCGTATCATTGGAGTCAAAGAAGAAAACATTTATGAAGATGTGGAAGGCATCGAACATCACCTGAGCTGGGATGCCATCGACCGGGTTGGCGACCTGGTTCAATTTTTTGAAGAGGATGACAGCCGCATCGGAGTACTGAGGGAAATTCAGCGTAAAAATGAAGAAGAACAGTAAAAACCTGACTGCTATAAGTCAGGTTTTTTCATGTTTCGCAATATTAATAGAGGCTTGGAAAGTCATCAAAAGATGAGACATCGGAAGGATTCAGTTGCCTAGAGCCGTCTTCGTATTCATTAATATGGATACCCTCAATTACACCCTCTTCAGCCTCCATTAGTGCTTTGCGATAAGAAATAATCCGTCCTCCGGAAGTCTGGAAGGAAATTATTTCACCATTATTGTTGCGGTAGACTGCTGTCAGCTGCTCGCCGTTCATACAAAACTCTCCTTATTCATTTTCTATCAATAGTGTTGACGTTATTAACCATTTATAATCAGAGGTATTTTTGAGAATCTTAGCGAATTTAAAATATTGGGAACTTTTTTATTGAACAATCGTATTCATAAACGGAGGGATAAAATGAGCACTTTTAATTGGTCTGCAGAAGCAGAGAAGCTTTGGGATAATAATTCGGAATCATGGAATGCAAAGAGCAGGGCAATGTGGGAGGAAGGAAGCCGAAAAGATATCATCTCCTTCTTCGAAAAGCATGTCAAAAAAGGATCTGCTGTTTGTGATCTTGGCTGCGGAGATGGTTACGGTTCATACAAGCTTGCTTTGGCTGGCTATAGAGTTACTGGGATTGATGTCTCAGAAGAGATGATACATAAAGCTGAAAAATTAAACGCTGAAACTGATGCGGTGTTTAAGAAAGAAGACATTTCTAATCTTTCACTTGAGGAAAATACGTTTGATTCGATTCTTGCCATTAATTCCTTGGAATGGACTGAAAGCCCGCTGGATGTTTTACAGGAAATTCAGCGAATAGTTAAGCCGGGAGGAAGAGCGTGTATAGGGATTCTTGGCCCCACAGCCGCCCCCCGGGCTAACAGCTACCGCAGGCTTTATAAGGAAAAAGTTATCTGCAATACCATGATGCCATGGGAATTTGAACAGCTTGCAAATGAAAACGGATGGTTGAAGATTGATGAACTGGGTGTTTATAAAAAAGCATCAGAGCAGCTTTCAAAAGGATCGCTGCCTGATGAGCTAAAGCAATCATTATCTTTTATGTGGGTCTTTATGCTTGAAAACAGGGAAATGAAAGGATGAAAAGAGAATGAGCAGATATTCAATTGAAGAGTTTGTAAACCAGACGAAACAGCAGGATAAAGGTGAAGGGCTGTTTGAACTGGAAACATCAAGGATGCTCGAAATTAATTTAACCAGCCAGGTTTGGGCTAAAGCAGGCGGGATGGTTTCCTACCGCGGCCAGATAAAGTTTGAGCGCGAAGGCATTCTCGAGCACGGCTTAGGAAAGATGTTCAAAAAGGCATTTACTGGAGAAGGCACAGCATTAATGAAAGCAACAGGCAACGGAAAGCTGTACCTTGCTGACCAGGGGAAAAAGATTTCAATCCTGAATCTTGAGGGGGATTCCATCTTTGTAAATGGGAATGATCTCCTTGCTTTCGAGCCTTCCATCAGCTGGGATATTAAATTAATGAAAAGGATGGCAGGCATGCTTGCAGGCGGCTTGTTCAATGTCCGTTTAGAAGGGACGGGAATGGTGGCTATTACTTCTCACTATGAGCCACTGACACTTTTAGTTACTCCTGATAATCCCGTATATACCGATCCAAATGCGACAGTTGCATGGTCAGGGTCACTGCAGCCGGAATTCGTAACAGATATCTCCTTTAAAACGTTTCTTGGAAGAGGGAGCGGGGAGTCGATCCAAATGAAGTTTTCAGGCAGCGGATTTGTAGTGGTTCAGCCATTCGAAGAAGTGTATTATGCCCAGCAATCATAAGGAATAGCGGAAGCGCTTCGCATACCTGTCACTTGAAAATATTTCAATTTTATAAAATGAAAAAGCCGTTTTTGAGAGAGGGAACACCCTGCAAAAAAACGGCTTTTCATGTTTTTGGCTACATATTAAGTTACTCCGCTCACTGCATGATTAATCCCATTCGTAAGGTGTCTCCTGGTATACATAGTAGTTCAGCCAGTTGGAAAACATTAAATGGGCATGTGACCGCCAGATATTATGAGGTCTTCTGCCGGGGTCATCATTCGGAAAGTAGTGTTTTGGCACGGGAACCTGCAGACCTCTGCTTCTGTCTCTGGTGTATTCTTCTGCGAGTGTGCCAGCTTCATATTCGAGGTGGCCAGTTACCATGATTTGTCTGCCGCCGTTTGCGCTCATGATGAAAGGACCCGCCTCCTCAGAAGAGGACAGAAGCTTCACTTCCGGGTGTTTCAGCAGCTGCTCTTTATAAACATCTGTATTTCGTGAATGCGGAGCAAAATAGATATCGTCAAAGCCTCTCAGCAATTTTTCGCTTCTGTCATGAACTTCATGAAGATAAACACCGGAGCATTTCTCAGGCAGCTCATATTTTCCGATCCCAAAGTGATAGAATAACGCTGCCTGTGCTCCCCAGCATATATGCAGGGTGGAGGTAACATTTGTTTTTGTCCACTCCATGATTACGGTTAGCTCCTCCCAATAGTCAACCTCTTTAAAGTCAAGAAGCTCTACAGGAGCCCCAGTAATAATCATCCCGTCAAATTTTCTTTTTTGAACCTGCTCAAACGTAGTATAGAATTGTTCGAGATGCAGGGGACTGGTATTTTTTGATTGATGAGTGGCAGTTTTTAAAAATGAGATGTTTACCTGTAAAGGGGTATTTCCAAGAAGTCTTAAAAGATGGGCTTCCGTTTTTTCTTTCTCAGGCATCAAATTCAGGATGAGGATATTTAATGGGCGAATATCCTGTTGTTTGGCACGGTCCTCATCCATGATAAATATATTTTCTTCCTCTAAAATCTCCCTGGCAGGAAGCAGCTTAGGAATTTTTATCGGCAAGTGATCATCTCCCTGTACAAAAATTGAATTAAACTTATTATAAAGACGATTCAAAATTGTATCAATGCTTTACTGTGTGAAAATGCGAAAATATCAAAAGTAATTGGCAATATTTCTTTTCAGTGATGGTACAATATAGCTGTAAGGTACCTATACATATTGGATTCTGGGGGAATAAAAATGAAATCAGACATTGAAATTGCTCAGGCATCAGAAATGAAGCCTATTACGGAAATAGCTGAAAAACTAGGGCTCATTGAGGATGATTTGGAGCTATTTGGCAAGTATAAAGCAAAAATATCCGCAGCTGCCTTAAAGAAATTAAGTACGAATGACAGCGGTAAAATAATTCTAGTCACTTCCATTAATCCAACACCTGCAGGTGAAGGGAAGTCCACGGTAACAGTCGGACTTGCCGATGCTTTTAACAGGCTTGGCAAAAAGGCTATGGTCGCAATGCGGGAACCTTCCCTGGGGCCGACAATGGGAATTAAAGGCGGTGCAACAGGCGGGGGATATTCACAGGTTCTGCCGATGGAAGACATCAATCTGCATTTTACCGGCGATCTTCACGCTATTACAACAGCCAATAATGCCCTGGCTGCCCTGATTGATAATCACCTTCAGCAGGGAAATCTGTTGAATATTGACCAGAGAAGAATTGTCTGGAAGCGTGCTCTGGATTTGAACGACCGTGCATTGAGAAAAATCGTGATTGGCCTGGGAGGGCCGTTACAAGGTGTCCCAAGGGAGGATGGCTTTGATATTACTGTGGCTTCAGAAATTATGGCCGTTTTATGCCTTGCATCCGATCTGCAGAATCTGAAGGAAAGACTGGGGAAAATGGTTATAGCCTACAATTATGATAAACAGCCCGTAACAGTGAGCGATCTTGGAGTGGAAGGCGCTCTTACTCTCCTGCTTAAAGAAGCAGTCAAACCTAATCTGGTCCAGACTATAGAACATACACCTGCATTGGTTCATGGCGGCCCGTTTGCCAATATTGCTCATGGCTGCAACAGTGTGATTGCAACATCCGCAGCATCGAAGCTCGCTGATTATGTAGTGACAGAAGCCGGTTTTGGTGCGGACCTTGGCGCTGAGAAGTTTCTGAATATTAAAGCCAGAAACGAAGGCATTGATCCTGAAGCAGTGGTTATTGTCGCTACGATCCGTGCTTTAAAAATGCATGGAGGCTTGTCAAAGGCTGAATTGGGCAGGGAAGATACTGAAGCACTTACTAAAGGCTTTGCTAATTTAAGAAAGCATGTTGAGACAGTTGAAAGCTTTGGGCTTCCGTATGTAGTAGCCATTAACCGGTTTATTTCAGATAGCGAGAATGAAATTGCAACCCTTACAGAGCTTTGCGGTGAGGCAGGTATGCCAGTAGCCCTTACAGAGGTTTGGGAAAAAGGCGGGCAGGGCGGAATTGAGCTCGCAGAGAAGCTGCTGGAAATTTTGGACCAAAAAGCAGCGAAGTTCAATCATCTTTATGATTTATCACTGCCTCTTGAAGAGAAAATTCTAACAGTGGCTCAGAAGGTTTATGGAGCTGAGAATGTTGAATACTCAACCAAAGCCAAAAAGCAGCTAAAAGACTTTGAAAGCTTTGGCTGGGGTGTCCTGCCGGTTTGTATGGCTAAAACACAATATTCTTTATCTGATGATCCTTCAAAACTGGGAAGGCCATCAGATTTTACCATTACAATACGTGAGCTGAAGCCATCGATTGGTGCAGGATTCATTGTTGCACTCACCGGAGATGTGATGACTATGCCGGGCTTGCCCAAAGCCCCTTCTGCCATGAACATGGATGTAGATGAAGATGGAAATGCAGTCGGCCTATTTTAAGGGGGATAACCATGTTTGATCCAACGGCCTTTGAAAATATGAAGGTTGTAATGGAAGGCGGATTTTATGACCGGGATCTGGACGGAGAAATAAGAATAGTTGACCGGAATGATATGATAAACTCAGCGAAAATGTGCCGCAGATATGACATTACATTCACAGATTATGCTGAAGACATGGCGGAGATTTACTGTATCTTTATAATGGAGGCGGGACTTGATAATCTTGCAGCTGAGCTATTGCCTCAACGGAAAACTGAAATGCTGGCCGGATGCCGGATTTCTGTGATTTTTAAAATTAGGCATCAAATGGAACACAATAAATTTAAGGAAATCCGAGAAGTCCTGGAGAAAATATGGGGCAGCGGACGGAATATCGAACAGACTGTGAAATACAGCCCTGAAAATAGCCAGGGGCTGGCTGAAACCGAAACCATCATTACCTTTAACCGCCTTGTCAAGGAAGAGCAGATAGATGACCTGAATGAAATGATCAATTATATGACTGCTTCTATGGATTCTTTGAGAAAAATTCAATATTAACAAATACGCGCCTTGCCAGTGGAAGCAAGGCGTTTTTTTTGTATGAAATTTTTACGGAAAATTCAAAATTATATTTACAATCCGAAACTCTGATAATACGATTAAGAAGGAATGGAAAAACATTCCGAATACAATCAAAAGGAGGAGAGGCAAATGATTAAGGAAACCATTGCGAAAAAAGAATTGGAGAAGGGTAGACAAGACGTAACCTAGTCAGGAGGACAAAGGAATGATTCGGAGTACAGACAAATTTATCATTACTGAGTATCATGAGGGCTTTGCAGCAGGAATCGCAAAAATGTGGAACTTAAGCAGAGACAGCTGGGGCGGAGATACCAGTGTAATGACTGAAGAGCAAGTGAAAACGCAGGAAGCGAATAACGGCAATATTACGTTATACTTAGCCCTTGATGGTGAAGAGGTCGTAGGCTATTGCGGGCTATCGGAATATAAAGAGGATACGGGTTCCCTGTATATCCCTCTTTTAAATGTAAGACCGGATTACCATGGGCGGAAAATCGGAAAGATGCTTGTGCAAAAAGCGCTGCAAAAGACTATGGAATTGGGCTGGCCGCGCCTGGATTTATATACATGGCCAGGAAACGTGAAAGCTGTCCCGCTTTACAAAAAATGCGGTTTCTTTTGGGAAGACAGGGATGATACAACCCATTTAATGAACTTTATTCCCGCTGTTCACCAGACACAGCTTTTAAAACCGGTTCTGGAGAAGCTTGATTGGTATGACAGCAGCCTGAGAAATATCGATGTGAAGCCGGATGGAATCAAAGAAAATGGATTTACATTTTACGAGTATAAATGGCAAAGCGGGGAAGTCTCTGCAAGAGCCAGAATTGAAAGAACCGGCAGGGGAATCAGCTTAATTGAAACTAATGAGTATCTTATAGAACTATGCATGGCCCATCATGAAGTTATTGAAAATCAAGTTCAAACTTTTCAGCTCAACCTTGTAAATAAAACAGGAAACCTCGCTTCGTTTAAAGCTGAAGCGAATAATCAGGGAAGGGTCGAATCAGTGTTTGAGCATGAGTTGACAGCTGAGAACAACGCTGTAATGACCGGAACATTTATTGTGCATGAAGGGGAAGAGCCCAGTGTCTGGAAAACTCATCCTTCATTGGAGGTAAAGGTTTGGGTAAATGGAGAGGAATGTGAACTGCGCCTTGGACTTCTTCCGAAGCAGCCTGCCAAAATAACAGGCGCTTCCAAAGGAAATCTCAGTTTTTTGAATCAGGAAGCAGAATTGGAAATGGAAGTAGAAAACAACCTGGAGGAGGAGGCAGTATTTCACCTTTCTTTCCCTGAAAGTGATTTAGTTGAATTAGAAAAGCGGGAGTATCGAATACAGCTCCATAAAAAAGAACGTAAGCTGCTAAAGGTGCCTTTTACCGTGAAAAACCATGGCTTTTATCAGCCGGAAATGTCGATATCGGCATTAAAGAAGAATGGGGAAGAACTCTCTTTTACTTGCAGCCCGGTGGGCATTCCACTTAAAAGCTTTGGTCAGAAGTTCGGAGGAGAGTCCAGGGATTACTGGCATATATGCAATGGGATCTGCCAGGTGAATATCCGGAAAATGGATTATAAAATAACAGCCGGCAGAAACGAAAATGTTAACCAGCCTTTTTCGTTTTTTGTTCCTAAGCTGGGCAAGCCTTATTCTACTGAATTTTCAAAGGCCAAGCCTCTGGAAGCAGAGTGGTTCACAGATGATACGGCCATTACCTTCAAATTGGTTTTCAAGTCTGAAGCTTTTCCGGGAATTCTTGTAGCCTTGTATACCTCCCTTTATGGTGAAGGCCTTGTGAAAATTTGGTCTGAACTGACAAATGAAGGGGATAAAAAATATGAAAACCTGTTTTTGAGCCAGCCGTTATTTCATGAGATGCAGCAGCCATATTTTCCACTCGAGAATGAAGTAATAGAGTTTTCAGATGTAAAAGAATTAGGGTTCATGGAAATATCAGGTGAAAGCATAACTGAAAATTGGTATTTCGCGAATCATAATGGAGAGCCGATTGGATTCTGCTGGCCTAAAAGTGCGAAGTCCAATCCGGATGGGTGGCAATTTTATTATCAGCAGGAGACTGGCTGTCTTGCACCGGGAGATCAGAAGATATTGGCCCCTGGCTATTTATCCATAGGAGCCTTCCGGACATGGGAAGAAATGCAGCAATTTGCAGGTGTGACTGCTGAACCTGAAAAAATAGTAAAGAATGAAAAAGCGCTAGTTATCAATAGGGGAAATCCAGTTTTAAAGGACCAGGAAACAGCGGAGTTTACTCTTAAAACCCTTCGTTCGAGTTATCTGAACGGCACTATAGATGTTTATTTAAATGAAGATAAAAAACTATCCGCAACTTTCAGCCAGGAACAGGAACTAAAGGAATATAGAGCGAATTTCCCTATTGAAGGCATAAAACCCTTATCTCTTGTGAAAGCCGAGATGACACTTGACAGTGGTAAGACGCATGCAAATGATTTGCTGCTGATGCCCAGGGGTAAAATCCGTATATTAACAGAAAAGCAGAGCGGGAAGACTGTTTATACATTGGATAACGGCATTATTAGCTTAAAAGCCGCACCGGAATTTTATCCTGGATTATTCTCCTTTTCATATAAAGGAAATGAATGGCTGGATTCCTCTTTTCCTGAACCCGTTGCCAAGGGATGGTGGAATCCGTGGGCTGGCGGCATGAAAACGGTTCCTTCGCAAATGAGTGTGTTTTCGCTTTTGAAGGAGAAATCTTCTGCTGAATTTCTGAATGTTAAAGATTCGTATGAAAACGAATGGTCTGTATTGGCCATTCATACGAAAGCTGTCCTTCACTCCATCTGGAAAGGACTTGATTATACACAGTATTTCGCTTTATTGCCGGGAGTGCCTATCCTAGCCCATTGGGTAGAAGTGAACAATGCAGGAGGAAAGTATCTGTTTAATGAAAAATGGATCACAGATATCTTTTTATCCGGAGGCTCATTAAAGGATCTTACTCTTACACTAAATGACAAAGATGCGGAATCAGCCTATCAGGTCGGAGTTGAGGAGCAATCTTTTGTGGATTATAATGTATCCCGTATCAGCAGCTCCCTCTCTTCTGAAAAAATGTATGTAATGAAAAGTAAAGATACTGATTTCCTGAGGGCATATATGAATAAAGAAGCCTTCGAAGTTTTTTCCGAAAGGAAGGCGGGCTCATTGGCCAAACCGGGATTTATCGCATTTGATGAAAGAAGCTTCGATGGCCGATTACTTAATAAACTGCATTATTTGGAATTCCGTTAAAGGAGAAATTATGAAAGTCATAGATGCACATATTCATTTTTCTGATATAAAATCATTTCATCATACTGCCGAGAAACTCTCATTTGTAGATTATTCATATAATGGGCACCAGAAGGAGTTCCAAAATGCCAATGTAGTTCTGAGCATCGCCATGGGACTTACAGAAACAGACAAGATGGGCTTTCCGGATTATGAAGCAAGAACACCGATGGGGATTGATCTGGAAGACAAGATGCCGGCTAATATTGTTTACTGTGCCGGCATCAATCCATATGATCTCAATGAAGACGCTTTAGAAAGGCTCGAAGAAGATCTGCAAAAGCCTGCTGTTGTGGGTATTAAAATTTATCTTGGGTATTATCCTTTCTACGCCTATGATGAAGTATACCAACCTGTGTATGCACTCGCTGAAAAATATAGAGTGCCTGTTGTATTTCATACAGGCGATACTTATTCGGAAAGGGGATTGCTTAAGTATTCTCATCCCCTGGCTATTGACGAGGTTGCAGTTAAACACCGGAATATCAATTTCATGATGGCTCATTTTGGAGATCCATGGACGCTGACCGGAGCAGAAATCATATATAAAAATCCGAATGTCTTTGCCGATCTTTCAGGCCTTATTGTGGGAACAGAAAAAGAATTGAAGAAGCACAGTGAAGGAAGATTTTTGGACCATCTTAGGCATGCTTTAGTGTTCGCGGATTCTTACGATAAATTGCTTTTTGGAACCGATTGGCCACTTGCGCCTGTAGGCCCTTATATCGAATTTATAAAAGAGCTCATCCCTGGAGAGCATCATGAGGATGTTTTCTATAATACCGCTATAAAGGTTTTTCCTAAAATCAAGCCTTTTCTACCATAGAACCTGGGGGCTGGGAGAGAAATCTTTCAATTCCAGCCCTTCAAATAGTCTTATTTAGATACATATACGTATAAATATCATAAAAGGGGGCGTCTTTAATGGTTAAAATTGCATGGGTAACAGACAGCACGGCTTTTTTAAATAATGAGTTAAGAAACCACCCTGACCTGTACCAGATACCGATGACTATCATTATGGATGGCAGAGAATATACAGATGGTGTTGATTTAACACCTGAAGAACTTTATGCGAGGTTAAAAACCCTGGATACCCCGGCTAAAACCTCCCAGCCATCCATCGGCGCTTTCAGGAATTTATACGAAAATCTGCAGAAGGATTATGACTGTATCATCGCTGTGCTTGTATCGGCAAAGCTCAGCGGTACTGTTTCTTCCAGTGAACAGGCTGCCCAGCTGGTTGATATCCCGGTATACAGCCTGGACTCCAAGATATTATCATATCCTTTAACAAGATTAATCCTTAAAGGGATGGAACTGGCAGAGGCAGGACTGGACAGTAAGGACATTATCAGCGAGCTTGAGATGCTCCGTGATACGGGCGAAACATATGTCCTCATTGGCAGTCTTGAACAGCTCCATAGAAGCGGCAGGATGTCCGGGGTTCAATTCTTTTTAGGAAGCATGCTTAATGTAAAGCCGATTATTTCAGTTCATGATGGAGAATTAAGTGTCAGGGAGAAGGCCAGGAGCGAGAGAAAAGCGAAAGATAAAATTGTGAAGCTTTTGAGGAGCGCTCATCAAAGAAACCCGCTGAAGGAAGTATTCATCCTGTACGGTTTGCATCCCGAAGAAGCGGAGATATGGAAGAATGAACTTCAGGAAGAATTTTCGGGAGTTGAATTTGGATGCTACTCCTTAGGAGCCACCATTGGCGTCCACGCAGGAGAGCATACACTCGGCATCAGCTGGCTGAATGGCCTGGAATAAATTAATATAAGCTCTGGTGCAGGAAATCAAATACTGGTTTTCTGCACTTTTTTGTCTTTATATATCCATATGGTATGACCTTGCCATCGTTTCTTTTTAGTACTAATGTTAAAATGGACAGTGGAGTTTGAAAGCGGGTGAAATAATGAAAGAAAATATTATACATATAACTGAAAAATTTGTCCGGGATACACTCGGAGATGATTCAACCGGGCATGACTGGCATCATATTGAGCGGGTTCGAAAAAACGCCCTTTACATAGCGGAAAAGGAACAAAAAGGAGATCCTTTCTTAATTGAAATGGCAGCCTTGCTTCATGATATATCTGATGCAAAGCTGAACATTTCCGTGGAAGCAGGGGACAGGAAACTGTCTGACTTTCTGCAGGAACTCGAAATCACAGAGGAAGCATCCAGCTCCATTAAGGCAATTATTGATTCAGTTTCCTTTAAAGGCGGCCATAACACCAGGATCTTAAGCGCAGAAGCCCAAATTGTCCAGGATGCGGACAGATTGGATGCAATAGGTGCCGTGGGAATTGCGAGAGCATTTGCCTACGGAGGCAAAAAAGGACAGCTGATTTATGATCCTGCCCTTGATATCAGAGAGGAAATGACTGAAGATGAATACCGGAATGGCAGGTCGTCATCCATCAATCACTTTTACGAAAAGCTTTTGAAGCTGAAAGATCTGCTGAATACTGACACTGCTACGGAATTGGCAGAAGAGCGGCACGAGCTAATGGAGCAGTTTCTGCATCAATTTTTAAAAGAATGGAATGGTCAAGCATGAAGATGATTTCTGTGGAAAATGTGACAAAAACCTATGGTGAGAAAGAACTTTTTAACAATATATCCTTTACAATAGCCGAAAAAGAAAGGGCAGGACTGATCGGTGTAAACGGTACAGGAAAATCCTCCCTTTTGAAGGTGATTGCGGGAGTTGACCTGCCGGACTCCGGCGAAATAGTCAAACCGAGAGATTACACCATTTCATATTCAGTACAGCAGCCTGACCTGAATCATGATTTATCCGTTCTCGAGCAGGTGTTTGCAGGAGATGCGCCAATTCTTGTGCTGCAGAGAGAATATGAACAAGCACTGCTGGAGCTTAGCCGGCACCCTGAAGACCCAGCTGTCCAGGAAAGCCTATTCGAACTTCAAAAAAGAATGGATACACTTAATGCCTGGGAAGTTAATACCGATGCCAAAACGATTCTCACTAAACTGGGCATTGAGGATTTCAGCAGAAAAGTCGGTGAGCTTTCAGGAGGTCAGAAAAAACGGGTTGCGCTGGCGCAAGCTTTGATCCAGTCACCAGACTTGCTGATTCTTGACGAGCCGACCAATCATCTTGATTTTGAATCGGTTAAATGGCTGGAAGAATATCTGGGGAAATATCAGGGCGCACTGCTGCTAGTAACACATGACCGTTATTTCCTGGACCGGGTTACCAATAAAATGTTTGAGCTTGAGGGCGGAAATCTTTACAGCTATAAGGGGAATTATGCTGCATTCCTTGAAGCCAAGGCGATAAGAGAGGAAAATGAATCAGCCACTATAGAAAAGCAGAGAAATCTGTTCAGAAGGGAACTCGAGTGGATCAGGAGAGGTGCAAAAGCCCGTACCACCAAACAAAAAGCAAGGATCCAGCGGTTTGAGACCCTTGACAGCCAGCTTGCTTCAGTTAAATCCTCTGAAAAATTGGATATGTCCCTAAGCGGCAGCCGTCTCGGAAAACAAGTATTTGAACTCGAAGCTGCTACAAAAAAGTATGGGTCCCAAACAATTCTGGATCATTTTGATCTTCTCGTAAAGCCAGGGGACAGAATAGGGATTATTGGAAGAAATGGGACAGGGAAATCCACACTCCTTAACATATTGGCAGGCAGGATTCCGCTGGACTCAGGTGAGCGTATTATTGGGCAGACAGTAAAAGTTGCTTACTATACCCAGGAAAGCGAAGATATGGATGAGAGTAAGCGCATGATCGAATACCTCAAAGAAACAGCTGAAGTAGTTGAAACTTCAGATGGAAAAACTATTTCTGCGGCTCAAATGCTGGAGCGTTTCCTATTTCAGCCATATACTCATGGCACCCCTATCCGCAAGCTTTCCGGAGGGGAAAAACGGAGACTTTATTTACTGAAAATCTTAATGTCTGAACCAAATGTTCTCCTACTTGACGAGCCGACCAATAACCTTGATACCCAAACCCTGACGGTTCTCGAGGATTATCTTGATGATTTTCCCGGCGTAGTCATTACTGTTTCACATGACCGCTATTTCCTGGATAAAGTGGCTGAACAGCTGCTTGTGTTAAAAGGAGAAGGCGAGATTGACTCCTACTACGGAAATTACAGTGAATTTCTTGAAAGCGAAAATGCCAAACCGGTTCAGGAAGTTAACCATGCCCTTAAAAAAACGAGGGAAACGAAACCGAAGAAAAAGAGAATGAGCTATAAAGAGAAAAAGGAATGGGAAGAAATAGAGGGAAAGATTGAGGCTGCTGAAATGCGTCTCGAAGCGATTGCCTCAGAGATGGCCAGCATTGGCAGTGACTTTGAAAAAGGCCAGGCATTAGTAGAAGAGGAATCGAAACTGAATGAAGAACTGGAATATCTGATAGAGAGATGGAGCTATCTATCAGAAGCAGCAGAAAATGAATAATGATGTGCCCGGGGAAATCTCCGGGTTATTTTTATTTTCAAAACAGCTGGAATGCCTCGAAATTTTCCTTATGTTAAAATAAAATCAGTTACCAGCGTGAATATATAAAAAAGGGTGATACTTTTGAAAATAAAAGCAATCGAACCAACACCGAGTCCGAATACAATGAAGGTTATTCTTGATGAAGAGCTTCCAATGGGGAAAGCCAATAATTATAAAAAAGATAAAAATGAAGGAGCTCCCAGAATCATCCTTGATATTCTTGAGATCGAAGGCATAAAAGGAGTTTACCATGTTGCTGATTTCCTGGCAGTAGAAAGAAATGCTAAATATGACTGGAAAGAGCTGCTTCCTCAAGTTCGGTCTGCTTTTGGCGAAGACGTGGAAAATGACGGCTCTGAAGAAAACAGCATTGATGAACATTTTGGTGAAGTGCAAGTATTAGTCCAAATGTACAAAGGAATTCCCATGCAGGTGAAGCTGACTGACGGCACGGAAGAAAAGCGCTTCGGACTTCCTGAAAACTTCATTAATGCTGTTGCAAAAGCTCAGGATCCTGCTGATAATGTTGTGATGGTCCGCAAGTGGAAGGAATTTGGGGTCCGCTACGGAGACTTTGACCAAGTTGGCCATGATATTGTAGAGGAACTAATGGCTGCCTTTCCGGAGGGAAGACTCCAGACTCTTGTGATAATGGCTAAAAGCCCGGATAAAGCGGAGGATAAGCATGTGCGTTCTCTTCTGAAACTTTCAGTCGAAGATCTGGATTCCCCGGATTGGCGGGAGCGCTATCAAAAACTCGAACAGATGGATAATCCAGAACTGGAGGACCTGCCTGTTCTTGAAAAAGCTCTCAATGACGAGAAGGCTTCAATCAGGAGACTTGCGACAGTTTATCTTGGGATGATTGAGAATAAAAAGGTCCTGCCGCTTCTGTACAGAGCATTGAAGGATAAAACCGTCACTGTAAGGCGTACAGCCGGAGACTGTTTATCAGACTTAGGGTTTGCAGAAGCAATGGACGCCATGAAGGAAGCTCTGCAGGATGACAGTAAGCTTGTACGCTGGCGTGCGGCCATGTTCCTTTACGAAGTGGGAGATGAAAGTGCGCTGCCTGCTCTAAAGGCTGCAGAAGACGACCCGGAATTCGAAGTCAGCCTGCAGATTAAACTGGCTATTGAGAGAATTGAGCAGGGAGAAGAAGCAAAGGGTTCAGTTTGGAAACAAATGACCGAATCCCGGAACAAAGGTGAGAAATAATTTTAAGAAAACCGCTCAGATTTCAAGATCTGCAGCGGTTTTTTAATTGGAATTGATTAATTTAAAACTTACACGCATTACAGTTTCATCCGTTTAAAGCGAAAAATTAAATTAAATTTGTAATAATTATTGAAATTATCCGAAAAAGGGTCTATATTGGAAAGAAAATATTTGGGGGGCAGGAGGTTAGTCAATCTTTTCCATAGAATAAGAGATTATGAATCTAGGGTAAAACGGGAGGTACATACTATGACTGGCTCACAGATGAGAAGTGATATGATCAAAAAAGGCACAGACCGGGCTCCGCATCGCAGCCTGCTGCGTGCTGCCGGAGTAAAAGAAGAAGATTTCGGAAAACCATTTATTGCTGTGTGCAATTCCTATATTGATATCGTTCCTGGACATGTGCATTTGCAGGAATTCGGTAAAATTGTTAAAGCAGCAATCCGGGAAGCAGGCGGCGTTCCATTTGAATTTAATACCATTGGTGTGGATGATGGAATTGCGATGGGCCATATCGGCATGCGCTATTCTCTGCCAAGCCGTGAAATCATTGCAGACTCACTTGAAACAGTTGTTTCTGCCCACTGGTTTGATGGAATGGTCTGTATCCCGAACTGCGATAAAATCACACCCGGAATGATGATGGGGGCATTAAGGGTTAATATTCCAACCCTTTTTGTCAGCGGCGGCCCGATGAAAGCCGGCGTTGATTCAAGCGGAAAGCCATTATCCTTAAGCTCGGTCTTTGAGGGTGTGGGTGCCTTCGAATCCGGCCAAATCGACGAACAAAAGCTCCTGGAAATCGAGCAGGTAGCATGTCCGACCTGCGGTTCCTGTTCAGGGATGTTCACTGCGAATTCCATGAACTGTCTTGCAGAAGGACTGGGACTTGCACTTCCTGGAAATGGCACGATTCTGGCTGTATCAGAAGAAAGAAAAGAATTTGTTAAACGTTCAGCCAAGCAGCTGATGGAATTAATCAAGCAAGACATCAAACCGCGCGATATTGTTACCATCGATGCGATTGACAATGCATTTGCCCTGGATATGGCAATGGGCGGGTCAACGAATACAGTTCTTCACACCTTGGCGCTTGCCCACGAAGCTGAAATTGAATATCCGATTGCACGAATCAATGAGATTGCCAACCGGGTTCCGCATTTAGCCAAGATCGCTCCTGCATCAGATTATCATATTGAAGATGTTCATAATGCGGGTGGGGTGAGTGCAATTATCAATGAATTGCTTAAAAAGCCGGACGCCTTGAATGGTGACTGTCTGACAGTTACCGGAAAGCCGCTAAGGGAGAATGTAGCCGGCAGTGAGATTCAGGATAAAAATGTAATCCGGACGCTGGAGAATCCGCACTCTGAGCGCGGAGGGCTGGCGGTTTTATTTGGGAATCTAGCTCCTGAGGGATCCATTATAAAAGTAGGTGCAGTAGATGAGTCAGTTGGCGGATATCATAGAGGACCAGCCATCTGCTTTGATTCGCAGGAAGATGCACTATCTGGAATCATTACTGGCAAGGTGCAGGAAGGCCATGTTGTGGTCATTCGTTATGAGGGCCCTAAAGGTGGCCCTGGAATGCCGGAGATGCTTGCACCGACTTCACAGATTGTCGGCCGTGGTCTAGGTGCAAAAGTCGGCCTGATTACAGATGGCCGTTTCTCGGGTGCTTCACGCGGCATCAGCATTGGGCACATCTCACCGGAGGCTGCTGAAGGCGGACCTATTGCATTTGTAGAAAATGGAGACATCATTGAACTGAATTTGAATAATCGTACAATTAATCTGGAAATCTCAGATGAAGAATTTGAAAAACGCAAAGCCAATTGGAAAGGCTTCGAGCCAAAGGTCAAAAAAGGCTATCTTGCCCGTTATTCGAAGCTTGTGACCAATGCCAGCACAGGCGGCGTTATGAAAATTTAAGTATATTTAGAAAGCCGGTCCTAAAAAGACCGGCTTTCTTTGAATTAGCTGCCATATGACGAAAACCGGCATAGAAAAATTGCATTAAGTTCATACGATATAGTATGCTTACTTTACAAACTGCACGTTAAGGAGGATACAAATCTTATGTCAATGGCATATGAAGAATATATGAAACAAATGGTAAAGCCGATGCGTGAGGAGCTTGTACAGGCAGGCTTTAAAGAGCTTACGGCTTCAGAAGATGTAGAGCAATTCATGGAAGGGCTTGAAGGAACAGCTCTTGTTGTCGTGAATTCAGTTTGCGGCTGTGCGGCTGGTCTTGCCCGCCCTGCAGCAACACAGGCTGTTTTAAGAAGTGAAAAGAAACCTGATCACCTGGTGACGGTTTTTGCCGGACAGGACAAAGAAGCAACAGCTAAAATGCGCGAGTACTTTGATGGATATGAGCCTTCATCACCTTCTATGGCTCTTTTAAAAGGGAAGGAAGTTGTGCACTTCATTCACCGCCATGATATCGAAGACCACTCTATGGAAGCAATTATGGAGAACCTTCTTGCAGCTTTTGAGGCGAATTGCTGAGAATATTAGATTAATGCTGTATTCATAAATTTTGCTGCTAATGGGCAGGTAACTAAATTCGACCTCTGAGTTGATT
>NZ_NPDG01000084.1:0-19111 GCF_002272225.1 Bacillus sp. 7894-2 | reverse complement strand
AAATCAACGAGCTGAATTCATAAACAAAAAACAATAATCTTTGAAAAGAATTAGATTAAACAAAACGGGGTGTCTGCTGGCACCCTTTTTTTATAGCAATCATAGGAAAATCAGGTGAACATAAATGATTATTACAACTTCGGGACGCACCAATGAAGTGATGAAAGAAAAAGCAAGAAACATAGCAGAACAATTAGGAGCAGAATACATCGACAGGAATAAAAGGTCTGTTAAAGCAATTCAACAACAAGTTCCTGAAGACTGTATAGTAGTTGGAAAAGAGCGGCTGGAACTTTATCCGATTGGCGAAAACCAGCCGTTCTTCTTTCACCCCAGTTCAGCAATGTTCAGAGTGAAGCGCCTCCTAAAAGGAGGAAGTGATCCTTTTCTTGAGGCTGCAAGTCTTAAAGAAGGCAGCAGTATTCTTGATTGTACCCTGGGACTGGCCTCTGACAGCATCACAGCCAGTTATGCTGTGGGGAGTAAAGGTAAAGTCACGGGGCTTGAAGGAAATAAATACCTTTCCTTTCTGGTGGCGAATGGTCTTAAGCAATGGGACTCCGGGCTTGAGATTATGAATCAGGCTATGGGAAGAATAAATGTGGAAGCCTCAATGGCCCTTCCTTATTTAAAAAAACTGCCCTCTGACAGTTATGATATTGTCTATTTTGATCCTATGTTTGAAGAAGAAATCTTTGAATCAGAAGGGATTAAAGCTTTAAGGAACTTTGCTGTCTATGAGGATCTGTCAGAAGAAGTTATATTTCATGCAAAACGGGCAGCGAGGCAGAGGGTGATCCTGAAAGACCACTTTAGAAGTTCCAGGTTTGCTCAATATGGCTTCAAAGTAATTGAAAGAAAGTCATCGAAATTTCATTTTGGCATTATTGAAAAATAAGAGAAGGTGCCAGTTAATTCAGGCACCTTCCTATTTAATCCGCAATGGCCAGATAAACAAAGTAAGCCATCAGTAAAAGACTTGCAATGACAAAGAATACAGACCAATCCATGATTATTTCCCCCTTATTCATTCTTCAGGACTTGAAGAACATGATTTGTTTTATTATTCCCCGCTTTGCTGCTTATTAATCCGCCAATTAACTCATTACTATATTTCTATTGTTCTTTTTGCCGATGTATGAAATCAATTTAAATTTGGTTCAAAAAGAAGTATAATAGAAAAATAGAAACGAGATACATAGCGAGGAAGGATACGATGGAATTTCCTATTTCAAAAAGAATGGCTTCTTTTAAAGAGAGCGTGTTTACGGAATTGGCCCAAATTAAGAATTCGAAAATTTCAGACGGGCTTTCGGTGATTGATTTGAGCATTGGCAGTCCTGATATGCCCCCTCCCGCTTTTGTTATGGAGGAATTGGCAAAAGGAGCCTGTGATCCGGAACTATACGGGTACTCATTAACAGGTACAAATGAATTTCATACCGCAGTCAGCTGCTTTTATAAACGAAATTTCGCAGTGGATCTCGATCCTTCTTCAGAGGTGCTGCTTTTAATGGGATCCCAGGATGGGCTGGTACATTTGCCGATGATTCTATGTGATCCGGGAGATTATATCCTTGTTCCTGACCCCGGTTACACTGCCTATGCTGCAGGTGCTGCAATGGCTGGTGCAGAAATGTACGGGATGCCTTTAAAAAAGGAGAACAGATTCCTTCCTGATTTTAATGAAATTCCTGATGAAATCCTTGTAAACACAAAATTAATGATTTTAAACTTCCCAGGCAATCCCGTACCGGCGATGGCAACAGAGGAACTTTTTCTTCAAGCAATCCGGCTTGCAAAGAAATACGGTTTTGCTGTATTGCATGATTTTGCTTATTCGGAACTTTATTATGAAAAGAAACCTCTAAGTTTTTTGTCTGTTAAAGGGGCTGCTGATGTAGGGATTGAAATGAATTCACTATCAAAAAGCTTTAATATGGCTGGCTGCAGGGTGGCATATGCCGCAGGTAATCAGCAGCTTATTGCGCAGCTGGCCAACTTCAAATCCAATTTGGATTATGGAGTATTCCTGCCCGTACAGGCAGCTGCGGTGAAAGCATTGAATGATCAGTCTGGTTTTTTGCAGGACTTGAGAGAGACTTATAGAAATAGAAGAGATGTATTTATAAAAGATCTTGAAACGATCGGGTGGAATATCAGCAGGCCTGAGGGGTCAATGTTCTTGTGGTCCGAGGTCCCATCCGGGTACAGCAGCTCCAAGGATTTTGCGATTGACTTAATTAACCGGGCCGGTGTAGTCGTAACTCCTGGAAGTGCATTTGGTACATGGGGTGAGGGATACGTTCGGATTGCTCTTGTACAGCCCGAAGATGTGTTAAGGCAAGCTGCCCTTAAAATTGAAGGCAGCGGCATATTTAAAAAAATCCTTGCTTAGGAGAAAGGAAGGGAGAATAACATGCCGAATTGGCTGAGGAAATCCTTTGTTGTGCTTGTTACCATTTTAACGTTTGGCCTCGTCACACCTTCTCAGGCATTTCTTTATGAAAATACAAGTCAGTTAAAGGCCTCAAGAGCTTCTGATGTTGAAAACTCAGATAATAGCGCAGAACTTGCTGAAGAGGAAGATAGCAGGTTTGATAAAGATGACTTTGTCAGGCAAATGCTAACAGAAGCTGAGGCACAATCGTATGAGAAATTTGGCGCAAAGATAGGTCCTGTTATTGAAGATGAGTTTAATGAGATTATCCTTCCGGAAATTGAGAAAGCCATCCAGGAGGTGGCCGTGCAATTTCCCGAGGAAAGCCTTGCACAGTTAAAAGTTACAGAAACCCCGGGGGGCGGATTATCGGAAAAAATCTTCCATATCACCAATAGCATGACCGATGAAGATGTGATTCGTTTTCATGTGCGAAGGGACCACCCTCCACAGCAGGGGTACTGGTTTAATTTTCACTACCACACACACCATGATCATTTTCAGACCCACCATGAATTAGGGTCAATTTACTGGAACAAAAACACTCCTCCCAAATGGATGAGTTAAAATATTGAATTAAACTCTCGAATATGAAAAAATAATGTATGGATTATGAAACTTTTCATGATTTATACCGTAAATACATTTATTCTACATAATGGAGGTTTGAGTTGAAATGGCAGTAAGCTTATCAAAAGGACAAAAAGTGGACTTAACAAAAACTAATCCAGGAATGAGTAAGGTAGTAGTTGGACTTGGATGGGATACGAACAAATATGATGGTGGAAACGACTTTGATTTGGATTCTTCCGTATTCCTGCTTGGAGATACTGGAAAAGTAACTTCTGAAAGCGACTTTGTTTTCTATAACAATACTTCAGGTGCTAATGGTTCTGTTGTACATACTGGAGATAACCGTACAGGTGAAGGGGATGGCGATGATGAGCAGGTGAAGATTAACCTGGCTAATGTGCCGGCTAACATCCAGCGCATTACATTCACAATCACCATCCATGACGGGGAAGCCCGCAACCAGAACTTTGGACAGGTATCAAATGCCTATGCAAGAATTCTGAATGAGGATACAGGTGAAGAATTGATCCGCTATGACCTGGGTGAAGACTTCTCAATTGAAACTGCACTTGTAGTTGGAGAATTGTACAGACATAACGGAGAATGGAAATTCAGTGCAATCGGAAGCGGATATCAGGGCGGACTGGCTGCACTGGCAAAAGATTTTGGTTTACAGGTAGGATAAATAAGAGGTATATTTGCTTAATAAGGCTCGGCAATGCCGGGTCTTTTATATGAAAAAGCAGTCATCACCGGGAGGAATAATTTAGAATGGAAATATTAGAATCTATTTTGCATACATATTCCCAGTTCTTTAACTGGGAAATGTGGGTTGAAGCTTTATCAAAGCCGGAAAGCTGGGCATTGATAGGTACACTTGTAATTCTGGAAGGCCTATTGTCTGCTGATAATGCGCTTGTTCTGGCTGTAATGGTAAAGCATCTTCCGGAAAAGCAGCGGAAGAAAGCTCTTTTTTACGGTCTTTTAGGTGCTTACTTCTTCAGATTTATTGCAATCGGCATCGGTGTATTTTTAATTGAATTCTGGTATATCAAGGTCTTAGGTGCTGCCTACCTGGCCTGGCTTGCCATTAAGTACTTTATTGATAAGAGGCAAGCAGAAGAGGAAGGTGATGAACACGCAATAGAAGGCATCAATCAAAGAGGATTATTAATCCGCCTTTTCGGTACTTTCTGGGGAACAGTCATTGCAGTTGAATTAATGGATATTGCATTCTCCATCGATAGTATACTTGCTGCGCTGGGAGTCAGCCAGGAAATCTGGGTGCTGTTAATAGGCGGTATGCTTGGTATTATCATGATGCGTGGTGTAGCTGGCGTATTTTTGAAGCTGATCGACAGGGTACCTGAGCTTGAAACCAGCTCTTATATTCTGATCCTTCTTATTGCTGCAAAGATGATTGCGAGTGCGGCTGGAATTCACATTGACCATATTTACTTCTTTATCGTATTAGTTATCGTGTTTGCTATTACTTTTATTGTACATGCAAGAAATGCAAAAAAAGAAGCAGCAGATCAGGGATCAAACTAAATATGTAATTGCATAGACATAGAAAGGGAACAGACACTTGTCCGCTCCCTTTTGTTTTTATCTTTTTTGGATGAAAAAGGAATAAAATGGTATTTTAGTGAAGAAATGGAGCTGCGAAAATGAGACTATTTTCCGATCTTCCGGGTGAAAAAATAAATAAGATGTTTTATAAAAAGCCTGGCTATTTTAATAAAAGGTCTGACAGGGAGCTATTATCATATGCTCTTGGGGCAACTTTATATATGCCGGCGACAAGGCCTAATATTCACCAGGATTTGCTGTCAAAAAAGCATGCAGGCCTTTCATCTATGGTCATTTGCCTTGAAGATGCAATTGGCGATGATGAAGTCGAAATGGCAGAAAATCTGCTTTGTTTGGAATTGGAAAATTTGAGCTCGGACCTTGTGAAGGGTCTATGTGAAGAAGAAGATCTACCTTTGATCTTCGTGCGAATCAGAAGCTACGATCAGCTTATGAGACTCAAGAGCAGAATACCGAATGGACTGCATCTTCTGACTGGTTTTGTCCTGCCTAAGTTTTCACCCGCTGAAGGATGCCGAATTTTAACAGAAATTAAAGAGCTTAATTCTCATGGCTATTGTTTATATGCCATGCCAATTCTGGAAACGAAAGAAATTATTCAAAAAGAAACAAGGCTTGAAGAGTTAATCGGTATTAAGAAAGTGCTGGACAAATTTTTTGAGCTGATTTTAAATGTGAGAATTGGAGCCACGGATTTTAGCGGACTCTACGGAATACGAAGAAATTCTGATACGACAGTTTACGATATTGCTGTAATTAGAGATTGCATATCAGATATTATTAATATTTTCTTGCGTGCGGATCAGCCTTATGTCATTTCAGGTCCGGTCTGGGAATATTTTTCCTCAAAAGAGCGTCTTCTAAAACCTCAAATCAGGCAAACACCATTCATGGAACGTCTTGGACAGGATGGACTGAAAATGAGATCGGACTTAATTGATCGGCATATAGATGGTTTAATAAGAGAAATCGCAATGGATATTTCAAATGGCTTAACAGGGAAAACTATTATTCATCCAACCCATATCAGGCCTGTACAGGCATTGAATACGGTAACACTTGAAGAGTACCTGGATGCACAAAGCATCGCCGGTCAGGCCGGAGGAAAAATAGGGGTTATGAAAAGCGATTATCAAAACAAAATGAATGAAATAAAACCTCATTTATATTGGGCTAAAAAAATATTATTAAAATCAGAAGTATACGGGGTGCTGCAGGATGAGATCACATACATTGACCTACTCAAAAACGAAACATTCAATTCAGATACTCAACTCATTAACCGTTGATATTCATATAACCGAGAACCCGTATGAGCTGCTCCCTGAAGATTTGTTTGTCATGGCAGCAAGAATAAATAAGAAAAGATCTTTCTTATTTGTCAGCAAAGTACTCGGGAAACATATACCGATAGACCCGAAGATCGGACTTCTGACAGGAGAATTGCTCGCCAGCCGTTATATGGAGAAGGTGAAGAAGGCGGATACCGGAAAAGCCGCAGACCTTTTGGCCGCTTTTAAAAACAGTCCAGGCTCCATGAACAGCAGTCCTTTTATTGATGAAAACCATAACCCGGTTATTATTGGATTTGCCGAAACGGCGACTGCACTGGGACATGCTTTCTTTCAATCATTTAAACGTGCAGATTACTTTCATACTACAAGAGAGCAGCTGGCTGATCAGAATTCAGTCATAACATTTGAAGAAGAACATTCTCATGCTACTTCACACAGATGCTATACCGATTCAGCTCTTTTGGATAATAAGAGGGAAATCATTCTTGTCGATGATGAAATGACTACTGGAAAAACAGCCATTAATATTATCCGCTCTATTCATGAAAGGTTTCCCAGAAAGATGTATACAGTGGTATCCATCCTGGATTGGCGCTCCCAAAAAGATCAGATACTCTTCGATGATCTGGAAAAAGAGCTGGGCATTATTATTAACAATGTGTCACTTCTAAAAGGGGAGATCGATGTTAAAGGAACTCCTGAAGTGCATAAAGGTCTGTCAGCGGACGAACCATCAGGAAACACTGCGCAGATTACCTATATCCATATAAATAAAGAATTTCCTGGATTATTAAGCCGGACCAATGAACCATCGGTTACTCTAAATGGTGAAATCAGACATATTCCCTATTTAAAAGATTCGGGCCGATTCGGGCTGGATGCAAAACGCCAGGCTGGATTAAGTGTGTCATTAGCTGAGATCGGCCAATCCCTATCCCGAAAACGGGATGGAAGAAATACATTATGTCTTGGAACCGGGGAGTTCATGTATATCCCTATGAAGGTTGCCTCCTTAATGGGGGAAGGCGTAAAGTTCCACTCAACAACACGGAGTCCCATCTATGTAAGAAATGATAAAGACTATGGAGCGCAATACGGCATTTCCTTTCAAAATCCTGAAGACCCTGAAATGGCACAATTTGTTTATAACATTCCAGACGGCTGTTATGAAGAAGTGTTCCTGTTTTTTGAAAGAGAACCGGAAAAAGATTCCCTTATGCCGTTTATCAATCAATTAAAAAAATATATTAAAAATGTAAAAGTAGTCTTCTTTAACGGAGGTGAAAAAAATGAATAAAACAGCAGATAAATTTGGTTCATATAGTGAAGATGATGTTGTCTTTTTATTGAAGGATTTAAGCGGATATTCACTTGAAGGATCCATTGAGCAAAGAGAAAAAAACATTCAGTCCGGTCAGCATTATAGTGAAACACTTCCTATTGAATATCAGCCGCCTGAAAAATACCTTTCCCTGTTTTGGGAAACACTTGAGGATTATAAAAGGAAAACAGCATTGTCAACAGGAGCGGTTGCTGAGCAGATCTGGAAGAAAAAAGGAAAAAATACTATTTTAGTTTCTCTTGCGAGGGCCGGAACACCTGTTGGAATTCTGATAAAGCGGTATCTTTCTGAAGTATATGGTGTGAGTTTGCCGCATTACAGCATTTCCATTGTCAGGGACCGCGGGATTGACGAAAATGCGATAAAGCATATTTTAAAAGCACATCCCGGCTGTGAAATTCAATTTGTGGACGGATGGACAGGAAAAGGGGCTATTTCCATTGAATTAACCAAGGCCTGCAGAAAATTCCAAGAAACGTATGGTGTTATACTCGATGATACCCTGGCAGTTCTTGCTGATCCCGGTTATTGCACAACTTTATATGGAACGAGGGAAGACTTTTTGATTCCAAGTGCCTGTCTCAATTCAACTGTTTCAGGATTGGTGAGCAGAACTGTATTAAATAAATCCCTAATTGGGCCCGAAGACTTCCATGGGGCCAAATATTATAGTGAGCTGGAAGAAGCAGATGTTTCAAACCAATATCTCTCGGCAGTAGCAGAAGAGTTCCGTGCTATTAAGCAGGAAGCTTTCGAACTTGCGAAGAGGATTATGGAAAACCCGGGGGAAGCAGGCTTTAAAGGCATGGAAGAGATTCAGAGAATACAAGAGGAATTCAATATTGAATCTATTAACTTTGTAAAGCCGGGAGTCGGTGAAACTACCAGAGTTCTTCTGAGAAGGCTTCCATGGAAAATCCTGATGAAAGATCCGGAAAGTCCATATGTTGGCCATATTTTGATGCTTGCCCGTGAGCGGAACGTCGAGATTATTCATTATCCAGATATGAGTTATACCTGCTGCGGATTAATTAAAAAGACGGGAGAAAAATCATGAGGATGTTTGCGTCAGATTTGGACAGGACACTGATTTACTCAAATAAAGCACTTGCAGATTTTGGGCAGTCAGCAGAAAGTTTAATAGATGTCGAGCGTAAAGATGGCAGGGAAATTGCTTTTATGTCAAACCAAGCTCTCAGATTGCTGAAAGAGATATCCGCTCAAATGCTCTTTGTGCCTGTCACTACGAGAACATATGAACAATTTAAGCGTATTTTCATTTTTGAGGATGCTTTTAACATTCCATATACTGTTACATCGAATGGCGCCAATATCCATTATCATGGGAAACCTCTTGAAGAGTGGTCTAGCATAGTCCAAAAACGGCTAAAGACAGAGTGTGCATTGCTTGAGGAAGTGATGGGCAGATCACAGAGTCTGGAATTGAATGGGAAAATAAAAATGGCTGAAAATCTTTTCTTTTATTATATTCTTGAAGAAAAATTAACAGCTGAAGCCAAAAAAGCAATAGCTGGTCTGGCTGAATCCTTTGGGTGGAGAATTTCCCATCAGGGAAGAAAGCTGTATTTTATGCCAAATCCCATTTGTAAGGGAGAGGCAGTGAAATTCATTCAGGAACGGGAAGATATTAAGATGGTATTCGGGGCAGGAGATTCCATGCTTGACCATGACTTTTTAAAGTTTTGCGACTTTGCATACGTACCAAACCATGGAGAACTGGCAGCTGAAAAGTCCATCCCATATCCATACTTAATTTCTAATAATATAGGGACAGCAGCAGCGGAAGAAATTCTAAATGATATTTTAAACAGTATTAAAGAAAGAGTTTAGTCCGGCTGGTCCCTCAGCCATTTTTTTAAAACGATAAATAAACAGATGCAAAAAGTATAGCATCCCGTAAAGATAAAGCTGCTGATGGGAATAGACTGATAATTGGCAAAAGAGAAGACAGCAAGGATCAATGACAAGAAAAGGACGTCTATATAAACAAAGGAACTGGAGCATAACGTATTCCTGATAATATCCAGATCATGTTCGATTCCCCGATATCTCACTCTTCGAAAAAGCAGCCTCATGCTGACTCACCTTCCTCTTACAGAGTACTCCACTTTATGCGGGGACAGGAATAAAGGTGAAAAAGTCCATCTGAGGTCATTCAGCAATGAAAAATAATGATGAAATGAAACTTTCTTACTGTTAATTCGTAAAGAAAGTAAACCATTTTAGAAAAAGGCTGTATTCCTATGATATGATGGTAATAAGTTTACATATCTTTTGTCCCGTGCCATTATCCGGGAATTGAAACGCAATTTTTGAAAGAAATGATAAGAATGCATCTTTCGCTCATAGAGGGAAGGGATAACTATTGAACTTGTCGTACAGTCAAATTAAAACTCACATCTTAAAAGTTACATATGAGAACTGGAGCGCTCAGTTAACAAAGCCTATTAATGAACGTGAAAGTTACAGAGTGGAACAGAAGACGCTGCATGTTGGCCAAATTGTTGCCAGATTCCTTGGCGTTCCCCTTGATGAAGATGAATATTATAATCGTCTTTTTGATTTAATTCACACACAGAAATCAGGGCTTCTCCTCCTCAGTGAAGAACATCTGGATAAAACCATTAATAACCAGCAGTTTCAGGCGATACAAAAAGTCCTTAATATTAACCGGGAACAGAATTTATCCATAAACCGATTTGCTGCTTTTCTAGATGGAGAACAGTTGCTGATCAAATCTTCCTCACCGTCCCTGCACAGGAAAATAAGAGAAGCGATGATCAGTATGCTGAATCTGTTTTCTGAAAAGGAATCAGGCGGGTTGAAAAACCAGGATATAAGAAGAGTGCTTGTAGATGTGATTAAGTGGTCCGCTAATCATTTAGGTGCAGATCTTAAAGATATTGACCCGAAAGCGGGTATGCCAAAAATCCTATGGTACGGAAATGGGAAAAAGAGTCATTATTACTTTTTGTACTATTTAATCCAAATGGGATGCGATGTACTTTATTTTTCTCCTTCAGGAGAAGACCTTCTTTCAGAAATGGATCAGGAAGTTCAGGATTCTTTTGTACATCATTATCCTGAAAAGAAAAAGCCAGAACCTTTCCCGCAGGAAAAAAGACGAAGGAGTGCTACAGTCGCCTATAGGGCTTCCAGGGAAATAGAAACCATTCTTAACCATGAGGGTTCAGGACTTTATAAACCGTGGCAGCTTAGGGAGTATACTCCTTCTTCTGTGACCTTGAAAACCACTTATGATGAACTTTTTATTTTAATTAAAGAGAAAGCCATGATCCGTCCAAACTTTGAGGTGAAGGATGGAAGGGTTATGATACCGTCCATTTTTTCAAAGATTCAGGGAGTAAGCAGGAATCGCAAGGAATACTGGGATCGAATACAAACGATCAGCCAATATGAAGAAAGTCTGCTGATAAAAAGATTCCCTTTCACCAACAGCGTCAACAATGATTTTCGTTTCCATTATCGCAATGCACTGGACGGGAAAGGGAAGCTTGACCCTGAAAAAATCATTTCAGGGCACTATTGGAGGTATCAGCAGCTTCCTGGCGGTCTTCAAAATGGAATTGCAAAGGCCATTAGAAATATGTGTGATCGCCCGCGATTAAAGCCGCTGCCTGGTGAATCGGAAGAAGAATTGAAGATTTATCTGTTCAGCCAAAGCCTGCAAATTCCGCCGAGCATTCTGAAATTAATGCAGCAATTTGATTACTCTCAGGAAGTCCCTAAGATTATCCTCTATAATAACGAGCTGAACGGGACGATGGTCAGATCGGATGCAGCACTCCTTTTGCTGCTTAATCAGTTTGGGATAGATATTGTACTGTATAATCCGCCGGGCCATAACGACATTGAGAACTTCATTGAGGAAGATTTATATGATGTTCACTGGCTCGAGGATGTAGTGTTTGAACAGGAATTTAAGGAGCCATCCTTTCTAAAAAAGGTTCTCTTTCAAGGATTATTAAAAAATTTAAAGGGTGATTGAAAATGAATCCGACTAAATCAACAGAACTAAATTTAACAGCCCAGCTGCAGGATGATAAATTAACCGAAAATAACGTTTCAGAAATTAAGCTTGCTCTAAGGCAGGAGCCTGAGGTGCAAAATCTGGCCAGGTCCATTGATGAGAAGGATCAAATTCAAATACTTGAATTCGGCAAAGAGCCTGCTGTTCAGATTTCCCGCTTCTCTGACCAGATATTGAGCAATATGAGAACAACGAAGGTTGAAGATTCAGGTGAACTTTTAAAGCAGCTCGGCAGGATCATGGACAAATTTGACAAGAAGGATTTCGAGCAGGGACCTAAAGGCATCTTTGGCAAGCTTTTCAAGCGCGGAGAAAAAATGATTGAGAAGCTTTTCGGAAAATACCAGACAATGGGTGCGGAAATTGATAAAGTGTATGTAGAAATTTCCAAATACCAAAGTGAAATGGTCGATTCTACAACCATGCTTGAACAAATGTATGAACAGAATTATCAATACTATCTGACGCTCGAAAAATATGCTGTTGCAGGACAAATGAAAGCCGATGATTTAAAGGCCAATCAGCTTCCACAGCTGGAAGCGCGGGCGGCTCAGGGAGATCAGATGGCTTCGATGCAGCTTGATACGTTAAGAAATGCCGTTGATTTACTCGAGCAAAGAGTTTATGATCTTGAAATGGCTAAAATGGTTTCCCTTCAGACAGCACCGCAAATCCGGCTGCTTCAGAGAGGAAATACCAAGCTCATCGGAAAGATTAATTCTGCCTTTGTAACCACTATTCCAATTTTTAAAAACGGTCTGATTCAGGCAGTCGCTGCCAAAAGACAAAAGCTTGTTGCTGATTCTATGAGCGAGCTGGATAGACGGACAAACGAAATGCTCGTGCGCAATGCGCAGAATATTTCAAACCAAAGTGCTGATATTGCAAGATTGGCAGGCGGTCCAAGCATTAAGATTGAAACGATTGAGGAATCCTGGAATATCATCATGAAAGGTATGCAGGAAACAAAATCAATAGAAGAAGAAAACAAACGTCTGCGAGAAGAAGGAACCAGGAGACTGGAACAGCTCCAGGACAATTTTAAAAAAATGAAGCAGCAGGGTTAGTCAGCTGATCATTTTTAATAAAATATAATTTTTTGACGAGGTGGAATTGATATGGCAATAAATCTTCAAAAAGGCCAGCGTGTTGACTTAACTAAAGGAAATCCGGGATTATCTAAAATTATGGTAGGATTAGGCTGGGATCCAGTGCAAAAAAGCGGAGGCGGCGGTCTCCTGGGATCTTTATTCGGAGGCGGCGGCGGAGCAAATATCGACTGCGACGCTTCTGTAATCATGCTTGGTGATAATGGAAAGCTTAAAAGCAATAAAGATGTCATTTACTTCGGTAATTTAAAGAGCGGAGATGGAAGTGTTCAGCATACTGGAGATAACCTCACAGGAGCAGGCGACGGAGATGATGAGCAGGTGATGATTGATTTAAGCAGAGTGCCTGCGCACATTCATAAAATGGTATTCGTTGTAAACATTTATGACAGCGTTAAGAGAAAGCAGCATTTCGGCATGATCCAGAATGCATTCATCAGAGTAGTAAACTCCAGCAACAATCAGGAACTGATTCATTACAACCTGACTGACAACTACAGCGGAAGTACCAGCTTAATAGTTGGAGAGATTTATCGCCATGGAAACGATTGGAAGTTCGCAGCAGTAGGCACAGGAACTGCTTCTCCCGGCCTTTCAGATGTTGTGCGCTCTTATTCTTAATAAAAATAAACTTAGCAGGGGCCCGAAACCACTCGGGTCCTTTTTGAATTTTCATAAAAGTTTACCATCATTTGTTTCCTTCTAATCCACCTTTCATATGTTATAATTTTAATAGATTATCAGAACGGTTAAAGATTTTTTCTCCATTCAGGCAGTTCCGCAGCTTAAACACTTCAAAGAGCTCTGTTGCCCGTAAATTATACATCTTAGATTAGCAGAAGGGGCTTTTAACATGCGCAAAATGGTGCTTACTATTACAATTATGATTGTTTCGCTTGCGCTGCTTGGGAATTCTCAGGCTGCCATGGGCGGCATAAAACTAAAGGATTACCCGCACTCCTCTGAGCTTAAAGAGTTTCTCAGTCTGAAATCTCCACGCCAGCTTGGTGAGATCTTTATTGTTCCTCTCGAACCTTTTGATGAGAGAGAGGCTGCAGAAATGATTTCCCGGGTGGATCATCTGCCCGCCTCCCTGCTCTCCAAAATAGAGGATGAAGATATCAGGGTGAAATTATTCACGGGAAAACTGACTGATAATCCTACAGCCCAGCACCTCGCAGGAGTAATTCCCCGCGGCTATACTGGGGATACCACTTGGGATGATGTCCCTGGGATTGGCGGGTCAAAAACAGTGCTTGTGAAAATAGGCTTCAGTGAGAGGGGGAAAGGTCATGGATCCGTTAATCTGGAACTTCATGAACTTGCCCATTCTGTTGATCGTCATGTTTACAATGGCATTCGATTTAATCAGAAGTTTCTTTCTGTGTGGAAAGCTGAAAAAGCTAAATTGTTCCCGGGGCAAAATTATCTTCTTTCCTTCCCGGAAGAATATTTCGCTGAGGCATTTGCCATGTTTTTTGCAGAAGGGGAATCTAGAAAACTATTAAGAGAGAATGCGCCGAAAACCTATTCTTTTATTAAAGAATTAAAATAATTTTACGCGTTTCTATAAAATACTTCTCTGATGTGAAACGAACAGAAATTGTGTACAATAGCATTGAGTATTTAAAAAAGGTTGGGTTGAAATGAAACAATATTTGGATCTTTGCAGGCATGTTCTGGAAAATGGCACTAAAAAAGAAGACCGTACAGGCACAGGTACAATAAGCACGTTTGGTTATCAGATGCGCTTTGACCTGCAGGAGGGCTTCCCGCTTGTTACTACTAAGAAATTGCATCTAAAATCCATTATCCATGAGCTATTATGGTTTTTAAATGGTGATACAAATGTGAAATATCTTCAGGACAATGGTGTGCGGATATGGAATGAGTGGGCAGACGAGGAAGGGAATCTAGGGCCCGTTTATGGACATCAGTGGAGATCCTGGACAGGTGCTGATGGAAATACAGTTGATCAGATCACCAGCCTGATTGAGCAAATCAAAACAAATCCTGATTCCCGTCGCCTGATTGTAAATGCATGGAATGTTGGAGAAATTGAAAAGATGGCTTTGCCGCCTTGCCACTGTATGTTCCAGTTTTACGCTGCAGATGGAAAGCTATCCTGCCAGCTTTATCAGAGATCTGCGGATGTCTTTCTCGGCGTGCCGTTTAATATTGCTTCCTATGCTTTACTGACTATGATGGTTGCGCAGGTTTGCGATCTGGAGCCTGGTGAATTTGTTCATACTTTCGGTGATGTGCATATCTACCAGAATCATCTTGAACAGGTAAACCTCCAGCTGGGCCGTGATCCCCGAAAGCTTCCAATGATGAAGATTAATCCAGATGTGAAAGATATTTTCAGCTTTAAGTTTGACGATTTCCAGCTTGAAGACTATGATCCGCATCCTCATATTAAAGGAGTTGTCAGTGTATGATTTCTTTAATGTGGGCAATGGATGAGAATCGTGTGATCGGCAGGGATAATAAACTTCCCTGGCATTTGCCTGAGGATTTAAAGTTTTTTAAAAGAACTACGATGGGGCATCCCATTGCCATGGGACGCAAAACCTGGGATTCAATCGGGAGACCTCTGCCGGGGAGAGAAAATATTGTTATAACCCGGAATAAATCCTTTTCCTGTGAAGGATGCACAGTACTGCATACAGTTGAGGAGCTGCTGAAGTACAGCGGCGAGAGGGAAGATGAGATCTTTGTCATTGGCGGTGCCGAGATTTTTAAAGCCATTCTTCCTGCAGCTGATCGTCTATATCTGACTATGATTTATGACCAATTTGAAGGGGATACATATTTTCCGGAATTGGACATGTCAGAATGGGATCTTATTTCAAGGGAGAAGGGCATAAGGGATGAAAGAAATCCGTATGATTTTGAATTCCTTATTTATAAAAGAAAATAACCTAAAAAGCAGTTCGCGCCGGCGGGCTGCTTTTTAAAATTATTAAACTGTAAACATATAGTGATAGGATCCTGATTAATATATAATGTAAAACATCCCAACCCTTGGAGGTATGTATGCTTCGATTAATAATCTTTTTTCTTTATATGGGCGGATATTTGGTTTATAGCCTGCCTGCTCTATCCCGGATGAGAAACCTGAATTCAGCACTTCCCGTTGAAGAGCGCGACCGCATCATCCATAAAGTGCCCCAAAAGTGGTCCAGGACTATTATGAAAATATCAGGCTCTCAAGTGAAGGTTACGGGGACGGAATTGATCCCTGAGGGGCCTGTTGTCATTGTCTGCAACCATGAAGGGGATTTCGATATTCCAGTCCTTCTAGCATCTATTAATAAACCTTTTGGTTTCATATCAAAAATTGAAGTGAAGAAAGCACCCATCATCTCTTCATGGATGGAAGTCATGAACTGTGTCTTTATTGACCGCAGCAATCGCAGCAGTGCAATTAATTCTTTAAAGAATGCTGCAATGCTTTTAAAACAGGGGCACTCTCTGCTGATTTTTCCGGAAGGAACAAGAAGCAGGGGAGGACAGGTAGCGCCTTTTAAAGTAGGCGGATTCAGGCTTGCACAGGATGCAGGTGTACCGATTGTGCCAATATCCATTAAAGGGACAGCAGATGCCTTTGAAAAGAATGGGAGACTCATAAAGCCGGCTAAAATTGAAATCAGGGTGTGCAAGCCTGTGAATGCCAGGATTGTTAAAGATATAGATGCAAAGTTTCTTGCACAGGAAGTAAGAGGGATAATCTGCAGCAGTCTTTCGGATAGAAAAATTGCTTCATAAAAAGAAGGCCCCAGTCAGTCAGGGGCCTTTTTATGCGGTACATTATAAATTCGGATTCACCAAATAATCTGTGAGCTTTTGAATCATGCCGTGGTATTCCCTGGGATCGCAAAATTCTTCTGCGGTAAAGTTCTCTTTCACCCACTCTATTAATTCATCTGCACTGTTGAAGTACTCTCCACTTGTGTCGCTTTTCCGAATCATATACCTGCCATTATCTTCATCCACTGTTACCTCCACAGGCAAAGCGCTATCCAGACTGCATAAAGAAAACTCCATTCCTGCACCCCTTTGTAGATATAAATTAACTTTTGCTTATTATATGTCAGTTTAATCTGTTTCTATCCATAAAATAATTCGAAAAATGTAAATTTTTAAAATATCGGATTGAAATCGCGATTTGTCATGGTATAATGTACAAATTAATAACTTGTAAAGAAGAGGGTGGCAAAATGGAACAGAAATTAATGACAAAAAAATGGGTGCAGTTGGAAGATATTTTGATTGCATACCAGCAGCTAAAGGATATTGTTGCCCATACACCTTTACAGAAAAATGAACGCCTATCAGAAAAGTATGAGTGCAATGTTTATTTGAAAAGGGAAGATCTTCAGCATGTCCGCTCATTTAAATTAAGAGGCGCCTACTATAAAGTTAAATCTTTAACTGCAGAGGAGCTTGAACACGGTGTAGTCTGTGCAAGTGCAGGGAATCATGCGCAGGGAGTTGCCTATGCATGCAGACATCTTGGGGTTCAGGGGAAGATCTTCATGCCGGCGACCACGCCGAGACAGAAGGTGAGCCAGGTAGAGCTGTTTGGGAGAGATTCAGTGGAGATCATACTTGTTGGAGACACTTTTGATGATTCCTATCACGAAGCTCTTAAATGCGCCACTGAGGAGGACATGGCATTTATCCATCCGTTTGATGATGAAATGGTGATAGCGGGACAGGGAACAGTAGCGGTTGAGATGCTCAACGATTGTGAAGAGCATGTTGATTTTGTTATTGCCAGCATTGGCGGAGGCGGATTGATGGCCGGGCTCAGCACATACATAAAAAGCATCTCGCCGGAAACACAGATGATTGGGGTTGAACCTGAAGGAGCTCCCTCTATGAGCGAAGCAATCAGGGTCCAAACAGTAGCTCCGCTCGGAGAGATTGATAAGTTTGTAGATGGTGCGGCAGTAAAATGTGTCGGTGAAAAAACCTATGACATCTGCAATGAGCTTATTGATGATATTTTCATGGTTCCTGAAGGGAAAGTGTGCACGACAATCCTTGAATTATATAACGAGCATGCGATTGTGGCAGAGCCTGCCGGTGCTTTGCCGATTGCTGCATTGGATATGTGCAGGGATCAAATTAAAGGAAAGAATGTTGTATGTGTGATCAGCGGGGGCAATAATGATATTGGCCGCATGCAGGAAATTAAAGAACGTTCCCTGCTTTATGAAGGTCTGCTTTACCATTTCATTGTGAATTTCCCCCAAAGGGCAGGGGCATTAAGAGAGTTCCTTGACGAAGTGCTTGGTCCGACGGACGATATTACACGTTTTGAATATACGAAAAAGAATAATAAAGAGAATGGTCCTGCCCTTGTAGGAATTGAGCTGAAGCATAGGGAGGACTATAGCGACCTCATTGTGAGAATGAATAAAAAGGGATTCACATACAAAGAGATAAACAAAGACAGCAACCTTTTCCATCTGCTCGTATAAGCACCCGGATGAGTTGCAGATCACTATTACTTAATAAGATATGTGGCTGAAATATGAATTTTTATGATATCTGTGACATTTCCTTTAAAAAGTACTATAATCGTATTAGATTCAAAAGGGAAGTACTTTAAAGGAGATGTGAATATGCTTTCAAATATCGGTGTACCAGGATTAATTTTAATCCTTGTTTTGGCGTTAATCATATTCGGTCCAAAAAAGCTGCCGGAAATTGGCCGTGCTTTTGGTGAAACACTAAGAGAATTTAAAAAATCTACCCGAGATCTGACAAGTGACGTGATGGATGAGCTTGAACAGGATACTAAGAAAAAAACGGTTAAATAAGGTGTAAGGATATTCTTCTTGCACCTTTTTGTTTTGGTTTAAAAAATCTGGCTGGCCAAGCCGGCTTTTTATAAAATTAGCAGGAGATTTGTATGGAAGAAAATGAATTAAACTTAGTCGAACATCTGGATGAATTAAGAAAAAGACTCATCATAATGGCGTCAGCATTTATCCTGTTTTTTATAGCAGGTTTTGTGTTTGTGGAGGATATTTATAAGTGGCTGGTAAGAGACCTGGACGTTAAATTGATCGTTCTGGGTCCCAGTGATATTATCTGGGTTTACTTTATGCTTGCTACAGTTATTGCGGTTGCAGCGACAATACCTGTTCTGGCATTGCAGATTTGGCTGTTTGTCAAGCCTGCCCTGACAGAGTATGAGCGGAAGATTTCACTTTCATATGTACCGGCATTGTTTATTCTGTTTATTACAGGCCTTTGCTTTGGTTATTTTGTCATTTTCCCCACCGTATTAAGCTTTCTTGTAGAGCTGGGGGGCGAGATGTTTGAGGCCAATTTTACTGCGGATAAATATTTCCGCTTTGTCCTTAACATGACTTTGCCATTTGGAGTATTATTTGAACTTCCTGTCGTCATCATGTTCCTGACTTCGCTTGGGATCCTTAATCCGTATGTGCTTACAAAAATCAGGAAATATGCGTATTTTGTTCTTATCGTAATTTCGGTTGTTATATCACCTCCAGACTTTATGTCTGATATTCTTGTGACCATTCCCTTGCTGCTGCTTTATGAAATAAGCATCAATTTATCAAAAATAGTCTATAAAAGAAAGCTGAAAAAGCAAGAGAATACAGGAAAATCTTCATAAAAGTTTTTTTGCAAGGTTTAATGATA
>NZ_NPDG01000083.1:0-23756 GCF_002272225.1 Bacillus sp. 7894-2 | reverse complement strand
TTCGCTGAGCATCCTGGAGCGGAAATCAACGGACAACATTGTGAGGCGAAAACAATAATTCATACGAAAATAGCTTCATAAAAAAATTTATGGGATAGCATAATCAGACACATTTCGAGCCGCATTTGGGGTATAATATTAACAAACGGGTGAAAAAGAGGATTGATATTTTGCTATTTAAAAGCCTAGAGTTCAAAAATGCTGTTGGACAGAAGGTAAAAATCACTGAAATTCCTGTATTGGCAAAAGATAGCCCTTATTATTTTATGATCCAAGTCCGTTTGAAAACATTCATTGCGGCCATTAACGCCAGTGAAAAGACAAGTAAGAATCATTCCTTCAGGGAATATCTTAAACGAGTCCTAAAATGGCCGGTTTATGAAGAGATTTTTAAGACTCCAGAATTAAAAAATAATGCTTAACAACATTGATGCCGGCTGCCTGCCGGCATTTTTTTGGCCAATTGAGGCGAAGTAAGAGAAGCTTTGTATTTTTTGCTTTATTTGTATTTTGCTTAAATGTATAATATGAACTAATTGTAAATGCAGGGAAGTGAAGGAATAATGGCTAAGATTAAAATTGTTACTGATTCTACAGTGGATCTATCAAGAGAACTGATTGAAGAATTCGATATTGAAGTCGTTCCTTTATCAATTCACATTAATGGGGATACATATTTGGATCGGGTAAATATTACTCCAGCTGAATTCATGAAAAAGATGAAGGAATCTGACGAACTGCCAAAAAGCTCACAGCCTCCAGCTGGTGTCTTTGCAGAGGTATATGACAGGTTGGGTGAGCAGGGCTATGAAATTCTTTCCATCCATATGACTGGCGGAATGAGTGGAACTGTCCAATCAGCTGAAAGTGCGGCAGCTATGTCACATGCAAATGTTACAGTGGTAGATTCCAGATATATTTCCAAAGCACTGGCCTTTCAAGTCTTGGAGGCTGCGAAAATGGCCAGGGAAGAGAAAAGTATTCAGGAGATTGTCAGCCGGCTGGAAACCGTGCGCGCTAACACTAAATTGTTTGTAGTAGTGGATACACTGGAAAATCTCGTTAAAGGCGGTAGAATCGGCAAAGGGAAAGCAATGATCGGATCTTTGCTGAATATTAAACCAATTGCATCGCTTGAAGGCGGGGTATACACACCTGTTGCTAAAGTAAGAAGCCATACTCAGGTTGCCAAATATTTGGCTAAACAATTTGCCGGAGATATTAAAGGGAAAACAATAAAAGGGGTAGGCCTTGTGCATGCAGAAGGTCTGGATTTAGCTTCTAAACTGAAAACGATGATTGAAGAACTGGATGCCGGTGCGGAGATTGAAATAGAAGAAACAACTCCAATTGTCAGTACACATACAGGACCCGGTGCAATTGGGTTTATGTATCACCTGGAAGATAAATAAAAAGGACGCATAGCACTCAGGCTATGCGTTTTTTTGCGAAATCAATTTTTTCTTTAATCATGGTCAAGAATAGTGAAATCAAAGACTTTTATCCTATTTGAAAATATTTGCCATTCTTGATTATCCCCGGAATAAAATGAATTATGGGGGTGTAGGGTTGAAGAGGAAAAATGTCTTGTTTTTTAGTGACTTTGGAATTGACGATTTTGTTGCGGTTATATTTTCCTTTTTCTCAGAGGAAATCAATATCGTTGGGATTGTAGCTGATTATGGAAATGTTTCCAGGGAGGATGCCGTCCGAAATGCTGCTTACCTTCGTGAATTAACCGGACAAAAAAATACTCCTGTATTCAGCGGAGCCGTATTGCCTTTAACCGGCGATGTTCCGGTATTTTACCCGGATGTTCATGGCATTGAAGGGCTCGGTCCGATTATTCCTAACCTGGAGAACTCCAATAACATGTTTGAAAACTTCGATGATTTTAAGGAACTGATCGAGAAGTATGAAAATGATATAACAATCGTTAATGTAGGCAGACTTTCTTCATTGGCAACGGCCTTTATCCTTTATCCGGCACTTATGAGTAAAGTCAGTGACTTTTATATTATGGGCGGGGCATTCAATGTTCCAGGCAATGTGACTCCAGTGGCTGAAGCAAACTTTTATGGGGACCCATATGCGGCTAATGTTGTGTTTGCCAATGCGCCGAAGAAAATTCATGTCTTTCCTCTGGATGTAACGATGTCTGCAATCATTACTCCGGCACTTATCGACTCTCTTGATGCCTATTATCAGAAAGTGGAAAATAAAGTCGGCTTAATTCTTAAGCCTATGGTTGATTATTATTTCAATTTTTATAAGGAAACCTACCCTGGCATTAGTGGAAGCCCCATGCACGATTTATTTACGTTGTGGGCAATGCTTGACGGGGCGGATCTTCAGTATCTGGATGTACCGGTGAAGATAATTACTGACAGAGGGGAGGCGTTTGGCCAGAGCATTGGTGAATTTAGAAATGTCCCTCCGGAAAACAAGATGAAATATCGGATACATCGGATTGCTGTGCAATTTAATTATTCAAATTTCATCAGGACATTTTATGAAATTATGACTAACAATAAAACGAAACCAACTCAATAATTTTTATCATCCATAATATCGAGATACTATTCACAAGTTTGTCATAAGTACTTCTTTCTTCTTTCATGAATATTTGCTAAAATTAGCAACGTATCTAATTAAAGCAGGTGAATGTATGAGAAAAAGAGTTTTTGCAATAATGGTTTCTGCTTTTATGCTTGCAGTGCTTTCAGCATGCGGACAGAGCGGTATAAAGGACGCGTTAAATTGGGAACTGGCTGATTTTACGTATACAAACCAGGATAATAAAGAATTTGGTTTAAAGGATCTTGAGGGCAAGGTTTGGGTAGCCGACTTTATTTTTACCAATTGCGAAGATGTATGTATGCCCATGACAGCTAATATGAAGAAGCTTCAGGATTTGGCTGAGAAGGAAGGCATAAAAAATATTGAATTTGTTTCATTCAGTGTAGACCCCAAAGTGGATACACCTGAAGTTTTAAAGGAATTTGCATCTACATACAATGCAGATTTCAGCAATTGGCATTTTCTGACCGGATATGAACAGGAAGAAATTGAGAAATATGCTATGGAATACTTCAAAACCATTGTGAAAAAGCCGCAAACAGGTGATCAGGTAATCCATGGAACAGATTTTTATCTTGTTGATCAGAATGGAAAAGTAATGAAATATTATACTGGTCTTAATGAAATTCCATTAGATGAAATTATGAATGATATTAAAGCATTGCAATAGACCTTGAACGAGGTCTATTTTTCTTTTCGGCTCTTGAATACTGCACGGACAATGCTAATTATTTTTAAATTTGAGTTGCATGTTATAATATGAATGAGAAAAATGGGCAGGTGATAGTATGATAAAAAAACTCACCCTCATCTTTTGGATCATGCTGCTTCTCGCCTCCTGCAGTTCAGTTCACCACAGCGATATCATTCATTCTGAAAAAGAATCCCGCCTGACAGTTAAAGAAGAAATTCCTTTGGATTTTTTTCCTCGAAACCTTACTGTTGCTGCAGTAGGTGACTCTTTAACCCAGGGGGTTGGAGACAGTACTGAACGTGGAGGGTACGTGCCATATCTTGAAATGTCACTGGAAAAAGACAAAAGTGTTCAAGACGCTGTTTTTTATAATTTCGGTGTAAAAGGCAATCGTTCCGATCAATTATTGAAGAAGCTGGGGACAGATGAAGTAAAAGATGTTGTGAAGGAAGCAGACGCGGTGATCATAACCATTGGCGGCAATGACGTTATGAAAGTAGTCCGTGAAAATTTTTCAAACCTAAAGCTGAGGGCTTTTGCCAAGGAAAAAGAAACCTATGAACAAAATCTGACTGAGGTTTTAGATTCGATAAAAGAGGTAAACCCAAATAGTAAAATTGTTTTAATAGGCTTATATAATCCCTTTTTAAAATGGTTTTCAGAAATAACGGAAATTAATGCTATTCTTGGAGATTGGAATGACACTAGCCGGGATATATTGAGAAATTATCCAGGGACTTATTTTGTTGAAATAGATGATATATTTGAAAATACCGATGATAATCTTTTATATACAGACTATTTTCATCCCAATGATAAAGGCTATGAATTAATAGCTGGACGGGTCCATCAAATACTCACAGAGGAAGTGCTGAAAGATATTCCGTATAAAAGGAAAGCTGAAGGAAATGGAGAGAAGTTGATTGAAAGATAGAAAATGGAAAAAGCTGTTTTTTACACTGCTGGCAATTAATGCACTCATTTTAACTGTGCTGTTTATTTTTATCAGTATACCGGCAGATGACGAAGACTACACAGCGATCACAGAGAATAGTGATAATTACGTTCCTTTTAACATAAAAGCCAATAAAGAAGATTTGAATAGAGTCATTAACCACTACCTTGAAAAAGAAGGGCTGACAGGAGCAATAGATTACAAGATCCTCCTAAACGATGAAGTGGATTTATATGGCACAATCCCTTTCTTCAGCCAGGATCTGCAAATGAAACTGTCATTTGAACCAGAAGCCTTGAAGAATGGAGATGTTGTTCTTCAGCAAAAGTCAATATCTGTCGGGCAGCTGAATCTTCCGGTTTCACATGTCCTGAAGCTGGTAAAAGACCGCTACAAACTTCCGGAAGGTGTTACCATTCAGCCGCAGAAAGAAAGAATCTATGTGTCACTGCAGGAAATGAAGCTGAAAAGTGATGTTAAAGTAAAAGTGGATGAATTTAATCTGAAACAGGATGATATTCGTTTTACCCTTCTTGTTCCGGTTAAATGAGAAAAGGGAATCCTTCCGCAGCTTTGGAGGGGTTCCCTTTTTTTGATGCTTAATTAGCAGGAAAGCGTTAGTCTGCAATGATAATTGCTTCCAGTTCAGGCTCTTTGACAACGGAACCTACTGCCAGCAAAGTGTAGGCCTGGTCTGCTTTAAATTGCATTCGAGGGATGGTCAGCACCACATTTGGAGTTCCGGCTATCCTGGCTTCCAAGTCGACAGTCATTGGAGTTAATGCGATGTACTTGCTTGCCTGGCTGAATGCGATATTGGGAAAAACAACGTCCCGGTTTTTTACGGCAATATCAACTGCTGGTGCATCGTGTGACAGGTGGACAAATCTGACTTTGGTTTCCCCGGGAGGCACTTCAGGCTGATCTTCTAATAGGGCAAGCTTAATGTTTGCTTCAATCCCCGCAGCTGCAATTGTATACACCTTACCTGCTTCAGTAATGTTTGGTCTGCTTACAAGTGCAGAGACCATGCTGCCGGCCGGATATATGTCTATCTGATGAGAGCCGGCAGGAAGCGTTGCATAACTGCTTACGTCTTTATATGAGAAGTCCTTTAAAATTCTCGTGCCGTTTATATAGATATCAATTGGACCGGAATCAGGGGAACCATGGAAAATCCGTACTTTTGTCTGCTGTCCCTGATGGGTATCGGCAGAAGGCGCCTTGTTTTTTGTACGCATTATTTGAAAAGCCTGATTGAGGCAATGCAGATGTTTATGATAATAAGTAATATGCTGTGCAGCATCAATGTATTTAAAATACTGAGCCAAAAGATCATATTTTACCGCTTTTTGTAAGTACCACTGCTGATTTCTCTCAGTAGGCATAATTCCCCCTCCTAAAATCTGCTTTAATACCATATGCTTCTCCCCGGGTGAATGCCACCTGAGGAAAATAAAGGGCTTTACTTCTGGTGCAATATTCCATATAATATAAATAAATAAACGAAAGCGGGTGATGTGCTATGAGAAGAGAACTTTATGCCAATACGTTCAGTGTAAATAATTCAGGCACAGCCCAAATGGAAATCGTTTAATCGAGCGGACCAGATTGTTTTTTCCTGCTTATTGAACTTTACTTGACCAGACCATGGGCTGATTGCCTATGGTTTTTTGTATGTAAAAATATTCGATAAGCATGGAGGAACAAACATTGACAATTAATAGACTTGGATTCGATCCCTTTTTTAAAGACGCTTTTTCAGCGTATGAAGAAAAAGAATATCAAATGGGCCGGGTGGCTTTAGAGCATAAAAGAATGTATCGTGTATGGACAGATAAGGGTGAAATGCTCTGTGAAGTATCAGGGAAATTTTCTTTCGAAGCATCATCAAGGGAGGATTATCCTGCTGTAGGTGACTGGGTTGTCATCAAAGAAAGAGCGTATGAACAGCGGGGTACCATTCATGCAGTCCTTCCAAGGAAAAGCAAATTTTCCAGGAAGGCAGCAGGGGTGAATACAGAAGAACAAATTGTAGCTGCTAATGTAGACACTATTTTCCTGGTTAATTCACTTAATGAGGATCTTAACTTAAGAAGAATGGAACGTTATTTGCTTTTGACATGGGAAAGCGGGGCAGCTCCTGTGATTATTCTTACCAAGGCTGACCTTTGTGAGAATCTGGAGGAAAAGCTTGCTGAGGTGGACACCGTTGCCATGGGTGTTCCTGTTATCTCAATCAGCGTGATGGAAGAGAAGGGGATTGACCTGCTTAAGCCGTTTTTGGAGCCTGGAAAAACAATCGCATTGCTCGGCTCTTCAGGTGTTGGAAAGTCCACACTTACCAATTATCTTCTGGGCGCGGAAAAACAAAAAGTCCAGGATATTAGAAGTGATGACAAAGGAAAGCATACAACTACTCACAGGGAACTCATCCTTCTTCCTGAAGGCGCCATATTGATTGACACTCCAGGAATGCGGGAGCTTCAGCTGTGGGAAAGTGAAAGCGGTCTTTCAGAAAGCTTCACAGATATTGAACAAGCCGCTGAAAACTGCAGATTCAGGGACTGTACACATGATAATGAGCCAGGATGCGCTGTGCATATGCTAATAGAAGAAGGAAGCATATCAAGGGCGCGTCTGAACAGCTACAAGAAGCTTCTCAAGGAACTCGCTTATCTGGATAGAAAGCAGGATAAACGAGCCCAATCTGAAGAACGCAAGCGCTGGAAAAAAATAAGTGCCGGAGCAAAGAATAAAAGAATATAAAAATTCAGAAACCTCTTCAATGAAGAGGTTTCTTTTGCATATAATGAATCTTTTCATTAATCTTATGTATATAGCTTTAAATCATCTTTATAAGGGAAAAAGTAAAAGATAGAAAAGTGCCGGAAAGAGGTGGAGCAGAATGACAGAGAAACAATACGAAAAGGCAACATTCGCAGGAGGCTGCTTCTGGTGTATGGTAAAGCCTTTTGATGAACAGCCTGGAATAAAAGAAGTGCTATCCGGTTATACCGGAGGCAATGTAAAGAACCCGACTTACCAGCAAGTCTGTTCGGAAACGACTGGCCATTATGAAGCGGTTCAAATCACATTTGATCCTGAGGTTTACCCATATGAAAAACTGCTTGAATTATATTGGCAGCAGATAGACCCGACAGATGAAGGCGGCCAGTTCTATGATCGCGGCCAATCCTATCAGACTGCAATTTTCTATCACAATGAAAAACAAAAGCAGTTAGCAGAAGAATCAAAACAAAAGCTTAAAGAAACAGGTCCATTTGCAAAACCGATTGTTACCAGGATTTTGCCTGCTTCAGACTTTTATCCTGCAGAAGATTATCATCAGCACTATTATAAAAAGAATCCGGAAAGATACAATGCCTATCAAACCGGCTCTGGAAGAAAGGCATTTATAAACAACCATTGGGGTGAAAAATAATGGCAAAAAACAGGGAAGAATTAAAGCAAAAACTCGATCCCATGCAATATGAAGTAACTCAGAATAATGGCACAGAGCCGCCGTTCCGCAACCAATATTGGAATGAATTTAAAGATGGAATTTATGTCGATATCGTTTCCGGCAAGGCTCTTTTCAGCTCAAAAGATAAATATGACGCAGGGTGCGGCTGGCCCAGCTTCACTAAGCCCATAGAGGATCAGGAAATTGAGGAAAAAGAAGACCGCACCCACTTTATGGTCAGAACGGAAGTGAGAAGTAAAACAGCGGATTCCCATCTTGGACATGTTTTTGATGATGGGCCGGGACCTGCGGGCCTCCGTTATTGCATTAATTCTGCTGCACTCAAGTTTATTCCTAAGGAAAAACTGGAGGAAGAAGGCTATGATGAATATTTGAAATTATTTACTAATGAAAATTAAGAAATGGATGGTGTTTTTATGTTCAAGAAATTATTTGGCAAAAAGGAAGCGGTCAAAGCAATTGAGATTAAGGCTGCTTTGACGGGTACAGCAGTTAATCTGGAAGAGGTGCCTGACCCTGTATTTGCAGAAAGAATGATGGGTGACGGTATTGCAATTGAACCTTCAGAAGGGGTTGTTGTTTCCCCGGTAAATGGAGAAGTAGTCCAAGTATTCCCTACCAAGCATGCCATTGGCATTCGTGCTGAAAATGGTGCCGAGGTGTTAATCCATATTGGCCTTGAAACGGTCTCCATGAAAGGGGAAGGATTCGAGACCCATATTTCAGAAGGCTCAAAGGTCAGCGAAGGCGATAAGCTTGTCACGTTTGATTTAGCAATGGTTAAAGAAAAGGCAAAAAGCACAGTTACGCCAATTATTATCACTAATGGCGACCAGGTTGCTTCTCTTGAGAAAAATGCAGCAGGAGCTGTAACGCGAGGTACTTCAACAGTAATGACAGTTACTGCGAAATAATGAGAAAAAGCCGCTGATAATATTGGCGGCTTTTTTCGAGTTATTTTTTTCAGTCTTTTTCTGTTTTTATCCTTCACTGTTCTGCCATGGTGAGGATGGAGGAAATTTGAATAACGGCATCGTCTGTACTGTTATTCACTGATTTTTCATTTGTCACAATGAATTTCACTAAATGTTGACTGTCTTCGAGACCGCTGACAATATATTGATATCTTTCTTTAGTCAGCGGCCACCAGGCAGATAAGGATGTAATAAACACATCATCAATGAAAACATCCATCTTCCCGCCTTTTTCACTGCGAATCATATCGACCCCAAGGAAAGTGCCGCTAAACTGATATTCAAGACTGTCTCCCGCCATGCTGCTCTCCCAAATGCCGTCTTTGTGAATAAATGATCCAGATATATCTGTAACATGAGGGATGGATGCTATTTCTATGTCCGCATTTTCATGAATGGGGGCAGAAAGCTCGGCAATTTCTGCCTGACTGCCGGCTAACTCTCTTATTTTCTTTATTAAGGTATCTGCATAGATTTTATAGCCGTGATCATTTGGATGGACCAAATCTTTTGTCAGTTCCTCTGCAGGTAATCCGGATAGTTCAAAAGGGTTTCTCATATCCACGTTTTTAGCGCCATAATGGTTAGAAATAAAAGAAATCGCCTGAACAAACTCTTCGTTATCCAGCGGGTTTTCTGTAATGGTTATGATCTCGGTGTCAGGGTAAAGCTGTTTTGTTTTCCGGATAAGCCCTTCGTAGAAATAAGAAAATTGCTTTTCATCCATATATTTGCGGTCATTCTCCCCAAATACGATAAAAGTTAAATCGATTTTCCCTAAATGTTCGGATTGCTGAAGCTTATATAAACCTTCAAAGGCAGTGGCTCCACTTTGGACGATGGAATGCCTTTTGGCTATAATCCCAAATTCACTATGCAGATGCTTCTCAAGCCTTGTAAACCATGCCGATGATTTGGAGGTCGCACCTGACCCCCTGCCAATGCTGTCCCCGATAATCAGGTAATTGATATTATCTTTTGACGACAGCTTTTGATACACGTTAGTTGGATTCGCCCCTTCAACTTTAGACAGGCTATCAAATAAATGATACAAACCATATATAAAAGTGATGATAAAAAAATATATGCCAATCTTCCTTCTCTTCATTGGTTTGAATCCCCCGCTTCTTTTCTCTTACGTTTATCGTACCCTATTAATGGCAAAGGGGGAAGGTTTTAAAATGGAGTTAGAGTGTTTTTTGAAAAAAATGGGCGTATGCACATGCGGGTCAAGTTCACCGTACATACATTAATATTGAAAATGCCCAAGAAATCTTGTTGAGGAGTGATTATTTATGTATAAAGGTGCAGTTGCTGGTGCTGGCTACGACCAATGTTATCCAGGATATGGCTATCCTGTTGCTGGTGCTCATTATGGAGGAGGGTATGGCGGTTTTGCATTGATCGTCGTATTGTTCATTCTATTGATTATTATCGGAGCATGCTGCTGCGGAAATTGGTAAAATAAATGGAATTTGTGAAGGCTGCTCGTAATGAGCAGCCTTTGTTTTTGGGGCAGTGTGTATTTGGTGAATTTTACATAAATTATTCTAAAGACGAACATTATGTAATTTTTTTATTTGATAGTTCGTAAAAATGTTGACCTCCACTTATGTATTTGATATAGTTACCTTTGGTTGATGAAATTAACGAATAATGCGTCTGGGGGAATAGGACGATGAATGCGAATTATGATGTGATTGTTGTCGGTGCTGGACCGGCTGGAATATTTACTTGTTATGAATTAACTCTTAAAATGCCTGAAGCAAAAATTTTATTAATTGATAAAGGCCATGATATTTATAAAAGAAATTGTCCGATTTTACAGAAAAAGATTTCGAAATGCCCGCCTGCAGCAGGAAGAAAAGAATTTGCAGGCTGCCTGCCCGCTTGTTCTATCACGAATGGATTTGGCGGAGCAGGGGCTTATTCAGATGGGAAATTTAATATAACGAGTGAGTTTGGCGGCTGGATGACCGATTATCTCCCGGACTCCCAGGTTGTTGATTTGATAAAATATGTTGACGAAATTAATTTGAAGCATGGCGCGACTGAAAGCATTACAGATCCAATGACTGATGAAGTGAGGGATATTGAGCGCCGCGGATATGCAGCAGGGCTTAAACTGCTTCGTGCGCAGGTCAGGCATTTGGGCACCGAGCAGAATCTAGAAATCCTAAAGAGCATTTATGAATATTTACGTGAAAAAATTGATATGTCCTATAAGACAGAGGTTGAAGATCTTATAACAGAGAAAACCCCTGATGGCCATCGGATTATGGGGGTCAAGCTTAAGTCCGGAAATGAAGTTCATGCTGATAAGGTGGTTGTAGCACCAGGGAGAGATGGATCAGTTTGGCTGGCAAACCTCCTGAAGTCACGCCGCTTGAAGATGATCAATAATCAGGTCGATATTGGCGTGCGGGTTGAAACTTCGGATATTGTCATGGAAGAGATCAATAAACATCTTTACGAAGGAAAGTTTACATTTAATACATCTGTCGGTACAAGAGTGCGTACATTCTGCAGCAATCCTTCCGGCCATGTTGTAGTGGAAAACCACTCAGGAATCATGCTTGCGAATGGCCATGCTTACAAAGACCCTAAGCTGGGAAGTACTAATACAAACTTTGCGCTGCTTGTATCCCATACATTCTCTGAACCGTTTGATAAGCCAAATGAATACGCGCATGAAATTTCAAGGCTTGCCAACAGCCTTTCAAACGGCGGAATCATTGTCCAAAAGTATGGAGATATATTAAAAGGGAGAAGGTCTACTGAGAAGCGGATTAAAGAAGGCTTCCTTGAGCCGACCTTAAAGGAAGCGGTCCCTGGAGACTTAGGCCTTGTGCTGCCATATAATACAATGAAAAGCCTGATTGAAATGACAGAGGCTTTAAACCATGTATCTCCTGGCCTTGCATCTGAACATACGCTATTCTATGGTGTGGAGGCAAAATTCTACTCTGCACGTCCCAAGTTGAATGACCGTTTCGAAACGGAAATCAGCGGACTTTATGTTGGCGGGGATGGTGCAGGCATTACCAGAGGACTTGCACAGGCGGGTGCCTGCGGTGTCTGGATTGCAAGGGATATTATCGAAAAGACAAGTAATGTACCTGGAAGAGAACCTGCATTGGTATAAAAATACAGGGGTTTGAAAGTATAATTTGGATTGAACAGAATGATGAAAATGACTTTTGAGCAGCCGCTATCCAGCGGCTGTTTTTTTTGCAGCGAAAAAATAGATCACTCTGCAAAATTCTTTTATGAAAGATTTCTTAAGTGACTTCATACAATTTACTATATTGCCATTTGGTAGAGAATATCTGCCTTGTAGAATTGAAGATTTGCTGTGAAAGGTCATGAAGCCATCGGCGGATATTGATTAGCCGCAGGCAAATTTCGTAATTATAGTTGGAGGGAGTACGCTGATGAACCAGTCGAACTTAATTAAGCCGATGCTTGATGCACAGTACCCGATCATTGATTATGGCAGGGGAGTTTATTTATATGATATGGACGGAAAGGAATACCTGGATGCATCATCCGGCGCAATAACGGCCAATATTGGCCATGGTGTGGAGGAAATCATTGAGGCAATGCATGAACAGGCGAAAAAAGTTTCTTTTGTATATCGATCGCAATTTACGAGCGGCGCAGCTGAAAAGCTTGCCCATAAAATAGCTGAGGCTGCGATCGGAGACTTGAATTGGAGCTTTTTTGTGAACAGCGGGTCTGAGGCCACTGAAACAGCTATGAAAATAGCGATTCAGTACTGGCAGGAAAAAGGCATTGTGACAAAAACAAAGGTGCTCTCAAGGTGGATGAGCTATCATGGCATAACCCTGGGAGCTTTATCAATGTCAGGACATACGGGCAGAAGGGCTCGCTTCATACCGCTGCTTGAGGATTTTCCTGTCATTCATCCTCCATATTGCTATAGGTGCCCCTACAATCTGGAAGCGCCTGAATGCGGTTATCTGTGTGCACATGAACTTGAAACCGTCATTAAACGGATAGGGCCAGACAATATTGCTGCGTTTATCGCAGAACCAGTCATTGGCGCTGCAGGCGGTGCCATTACCCCTCCAAAGGATTACTACCGGATAATCAAAGAAATTTGTGAGCGGTATGACATTTTATTTATTGCTGATGAGGTTATGACTGGTTTTGGGAGAACAGGCACAATGCTTGCCTGCGAGCATTGGAATATAAAGCCTGATATTGTCGCACTTGGAAAAGGAATGGGAGCCGGGTATGCTCCGATTGCAGCTGCACTTGTAAGCGATGAAGTAATGGAGCCCATACTGGCAGGTTCAAAAAGCATTATGAGCGGCCATACCTTGAGTGCCAATCCGCAGTCATGTGCAGTGTCCCTCGCAGTGCTTGAATATATTGAGAAAAACAATATTATCCCGGAAACAGAAAGCAAAGGAGTGTATTTAAGAAATAAATTGACTAAGCTGCAATCCAAATTTTCCTTTATTGGTGATGTAAGGGGAAAAGGGCTGATGGTCGGACTTGAATTTGTAAAGGATCCTCTGACAAAAGAGCCGTTTACAAAAAGCTTCGGTTTGACTCAGAGATTAATACAGGAAGCACAGGAACATGGTCTGCTTATTTACCCTGCAGGTGCGGGTACAAATGGCACAGACGGGGATGCCGTAATGATCGCACCGCCGCTGACTATTACTAAAAGGGAAATCGATGATCTGGTAAAGAGGTTTGAAAAGACTTTGCAGGTTTTCTCAGAAAATCATTTGATCCCTGATGAGGGAGAGGGTGAATAACAATGGAGAACACATTTAATAAGATTATTGAACTTGATGAGGCGATGAAGCATTTTCGGGACGGCATGATCATTATGTTTGGCGGCTTCGGCGGAATTGGCACCCCTCCGTCCCTTATCGACGGCATTTTGGATAATGGATTCAAAGATTTAACACTTATTGGCAATGATTCAGGCTTTCCCCATATTGGGATCGGGAAGGTGGTAAGCCAGGGAAGGGCGAAGAAAATGATTGCTTCTCATATTGGCTCAAATCCCGTTGCCGGCCAACTCATGACAGATGGGAAGATGGAAGTGGAATTTTCACCCCAGGGGATATTGGCTGAAAGAATACGTGCTGGCGGAGTCGGCATTCCTGCCATCCTTTCCGACATTGGCCTTGATAACGACATTGTGACCGGCAATAAGCAAACATGCAGCCTGGGCGGAAAAAAGTATCTTGTCGAGACGGCCCTGACTGCAGATATATCGATTGTTTTTGCTAAGAAAGCTGATCCTTACGGGAACTTAATTTTTGACAAAAGTGCCAGAAACACAAACCCGCTTGTCGCCATGGCTGGTGATATGACAATTGCGGAAGTGGAGGAAATTGTCCCGCTTGGCAGCCTGGATCCTGATGAAATTATAACACCGGGAGTTTTCGTTAATTATATCGTTCCATCGAAGGGAGTGAATTGGAAATGGGCATGGGAGTAGAGATTAGAAATCGTATTGCCAAACGTGCTGCGGAGGAAATCAAGAACGGGATGATTGTAAATCTCGGTATTGGAATCCCATCGCTTGTGCCCAATCATTTGCCTGACGGGACAAATGTAATGTTTCATGCGGAAAATGGCATTACAGGTATGGGGCCAAGTCCGGAGAAAGGGAAGGAAGATGAGAATCTATGTAATGCAGGAGGTTTTCCGGTTTCCATTGTAAAGGGTGCTTCATATTGCGACAGCACCATTGCATTCGGGATGATACGCAGAGGGCGAGTTGATATGACAATTCTTGGCTCCCTGGAGGTAAGCGGAAAAGGGGATTTGGCCAATTGGATTGTACCGGGGAAAAAAGTTCCCGGCATGGGCGGTGCAATGGAGCTTGCCCAAAAAGCAAGAAAAGTCATTGTCCTAATGAACCAGACAGACAAGTACGGGAACCCAAAAATTGTGGACGAGTGCACCCTGCCTCTTACATCAGCACGCTGTGTAAACATGATTATTACAGAGATGGCTGTCTTTCAAATATCAGCTCATGGACTCACACTGACTGACTTGTTTACGCCGCACTCTATAAATGAAGTCAGGGCAAAAACGGGCTGCAGTTTTACAATTGCTGAGAATGTGAGAGTGATTAATTGATAGATTTATTTCCCTTGGCCTTAATAAAGGAGTGAGAATATGAATGCTCATGCAAAGATTAAACGATGGCTGGAAGAAAATAAGCAAAGAGGAACAAGACTTCTTCAGCAACTGGTCCAGGAAGGCAGCATCCGCGGAAATGAAAGCAGTGCACAGGCCATCATCATAGAAAAATGCCGCAAACTTGGACTAACCCTTGATATTTGGGAAATCGGCAAGGAACAATTGATTAAGCATCCTGCCTTTTGTTCAGATCGAAAGGATTTTTCCGGAAATCCCAATGTGGTGGCTGTTTTGAAAGGAACAGGCGGAGGAAGGTCCATCATCCTCAATGGCCATATTGATGTCGTTCCGGAAGGAGACCGAAATGATTGGAAACATGATCCATTCAGCGGCAGAATCGAAGATGGAAAGCTATTTGGCAGGGGTTCGACCGATATGAAAGGCGGCACCGTTTCGCTCCTGCTTGCCATGGAAGCCATTATTGCGCTTGGAATCAAGCTTAAAGGAGATGTGATTTTTCAAAGTGTCATAGAAGAAGAAAGCGGCGGGGCTGGTACATTGGCAGCAGTCCTCAGGGGATATTTTGCCGATGGGGCAATCATTCCTGAACCGACTAATATGAAACTGTTTCCAAAACAGCAGGGCTCGATGTGGTTTCGGATATCAGTCAAAGGGCGTTCAGCTCACGGAGGAACCCGATATGAGGGCGTCAATGCCATTGAAAAAGCCATGTATGTGATAACAAAGCTTCAGGAGCTTGAGAAGGTAAGGAACCTTAAAATTGAAGACCCGCTTTATTCAAAGATCCCTATTCCGATTCCTATTAATATTGGAAAAATATACAGCGGAGAGTGGCCATCTTCCGTACCGGATATTGCTGTCATAGAGGGAAGGATGGGGGTAGCACCGGATGAAGAGATGAAATCTGCCGAAAAAGAGCTGGAGGATTGCCTGAAGGAAGCAGCCCAACATGATGGATGGCTTAAAAAGAATCCTCCTCAAGTTGAATGGTTTGGCGGACGCTGGCTGCCCGGTGATCTGGAACAGGATCATCCTTTAATGGCTGTATTATCCGAATCCTTTGAAACCGTAAAAGGAAAACAGCCGGCAGTTGAGGCATCACCTTGGGGCACGGATGGAGGCATATTATCCAAAGTAGGAAATACACCTGTTGTTGTCTTCGGGCCAGGTGTAACGGAAGCCGCCCATGATGTAAACGAATTTATTTTCTTAGAGGAAGTTTTTGATGCGGCTGAAATTATTGCTCTGGCCATACTGGAATGGTGCGGCACTAATCAGGGAGAGGGGAAATAAGGATGGGATCAATTAATATAAGAACAGAGCTGCCGGGACCAAAAGGGAAGGAATTATTGGCTAAAAAGGAGAAGAATGTTCCTAAGGGTCCATTTAACACGATGCAGACATTTGCTGCTAAAGGGGATGGAGCACTTCTGACAGATATAGATGGAAATACATTTCTTGATTTTGCGGGGGCCATCGGGACACTGAATGTTGGACACTGTCCGCCTAGGGTTATTGAAGCGCTGCATGCCCAAATTGACCAATATCTTCACCCATGCTTCCATGTCATGATGTATGAGCCTTATATCAAGCTGGCAGAGAAACTCAACAGCATTACACCAGGCAATCACAGCAAAAAAACCTTCTTTTTAAGCACCGGAGCAGAGGCGGTGGAAAATGCGGTTAAAATAGCAAGGAAATATACAGGCAGAAAAGGAATTATATCATTTGAAAGGGGCTTTCATGGCCGTACCTATATGTCCATGAGTTTAACGAGCAAGGTAAAACCGTATAAATATGAATTCGGGCCATTTGCGCCGGAAACGTATAAATGGCCTTATCCTTATTATTACCGCAGCGAGGGGCTGAAGGATAAAGACCATGATAATGCCCTGCTTAAGAGATTCGAAACGTTTTTTCTGAGCGAGGTGCCGCCTGAAGAAATCGCTGCTGTGATTATGGAGCCAGTTCAGGGTGAAGGAGGCTTCGTTATGCCGTCTTCCCATTTTGTAAAAGGTGTTAAAGAGCTTTGTGAAAAACATGGAATCCTTTTTATCGCTGATGAGGTACAGACAGGATTTGGCAGGACAGGCAAAATGTTTGCCATGGAGCATTATGATGTTGTGCCGGATCTTATGACCATGTCTAAATCGATCGGTGCCGGATTGCCGATCAGTGCTGTAACTGGAAGGGCAGATATAATGGATTCACCGAATATTGGTGAAATCGGCGGAACTTATGGAGGCAGTCCGCTAGGCTGTGCGGCTGCATTAGAAGTGATACGGACAATTGAGGAAGAAGGATTACTAGAAAGAGCAAATGAAATCGGAAGTCTTTTCACTGAAAAATTTTCTGATTTTCCTTTAAAATATAAGCAAGTGGGTGAAGTACGTTCTTTAGGAGCAATGTGTGCCATTGAATTTGTTAAAGATCAGGAAACAAAGGAACCTAATAAAGAAATTGTTCAGGAGATCCTGTCAAAGGCACACAAGCGCGGCCTCATCATAATGAGCGCCGGCTTATATGGCAATATTATTCGTTTGCTCAGTCCGCTTGTTACAACCAATGAACAGCTCAATGAAGGATTTTCCGTACTGGAAGAAGTAATAGGCGAATGCTGCACATAAGGAGGAATTCCAGTGAAACAACATTTATGGATCAGCGGAAATTTCAAGGAAACAGAGAATTACAAAGCATTAAAAAGCCCCTATAGCGGGGAGGTTATTGCAGAAGTCGCCATGGCAGCTCCTTCCGATGTGAAGTCAGCAATTGATGCGGCAGAACAATCCAGAAAAATAATGGCTGATATGCCTGCCCATAAACGGGCGGAAATACTGGAAAATGTGGTCGCCATCATGAAGGAGGAAAAAGAGGAGTGCGCAAAGATTATTGCGCACGAAGCTTCAAAGCCGATAAAGGCTGCCAGAGGAGAAGTTGACCGCACCATCATGACATATACCTTCGCTGCCCAGGAAGCGCGCAGACTTTATGGAGAAACAATCCCAATGGATGCCGCTCCGGGAGGCGAAGGCCGGGTCTCCTATACAGTACGGGAGCCTCTCGGGATTATTGGAGCCATCACGCCATTCAATTTTCCAATGAACCTGGTTGCGCATAAAGTGGGACCGGCTATTGCTGCCGGCAATACGGTTGTTTTAAAGCCTGCATCTCAAACGCCAATGTCGGCATACAAAGTTGCTGATATTTTTCACAGAGCAGGACTTCCTGCCGGAGCCCTGAATGTGGTAACCGGAAGTGGTGGAACCGTCGGAGATGTACTGGTTGCCGACGGACGCATATCGATGATTACTTTTACAGGCAGCCCGGAAGTAGGCAGGCAGATCCGCGAACATGCAGGCCTGAAGAGAGTAACGCTTGAATTGGGGTCCAATTCGGCAGTTGTTGTGGATGAGAATGCAGACGTGGAGAAAATTGTCCCGCGTATTGTGGCCGGGGCTTTTGCCTTCCAGGGTCAGGTGTGTATTTCCGTCCAGCGAATCTATGTACATGAATCTCTGTACCAGACATTTGCCGAGCGTTTTGTTGAGGAAGCCAAAAAGCTGAAAATCGGCGATCCGCTTAATGAGGATACGGATATTTCAGCGATGATCTCCAGGAGTGACACTGAACGCGCAGAGACCTGGATCAAGAGTGCCGTAGAAAGCGGAGCGGAGCTTGCGCTTGGCGGGAATGCAACAGATAATACGTTGTATCCGACCGTCTTGCTGAATGTTGATAAGAATGAAAAAATTTCTTGTGAGGAAGCATTTGCACCAGTTGTTCATATTAATTCATACAGCAGCTTTGATGAGGCGCTGGCACTTGTGAATGATTCAGACTTTGGCCTTCAGGCCGGTGTTTTCACCAATGATGTGAACAAAGCCTTCAAAGCAGCAAAAGAGCTTCATGTCGGAGGGGTAATGGTGAACGATTTCCCGACCTTCCGTGTAGACCACATGCCATATGGCGGTGTGAAAATGAGCGGTATGGGACGTGAAGGAATCAAATATGCTGTTGAAGAAATGACAGAGATGAAGCTGATCAGCTTTAAAATTGACTAAGATGAAAATGGAAGAATACTTAGCCGATAATATTGCTGTTTTGGCCGTTATTCTTTATGGTTTCATAATGCCTGGCCCTTTGGCCGGGCAGTTTTATTAAAAGAAGGGGGTCTTAGCAATGAATAATACAGCTTCTGTAAAAACACTAAAAAAAGAAGACTTTGTAGCCGAATTCTATCTTGATCCATTCAATAAACGATTAAGGATCGACGATTATGCAGGTGAATTGGCAGGTGCCGTCCATGAAGCAGAGAAAACAGCAAAAGAACACAAATGTGAGAAATTAATTTTCAGGGGAAGAGTTGAAAATTATTTAGATCTTCTTTCGATGGGTTTTCAGTGCGAGGCTGTTATTGACGGGTATTTCCACGGTTCTGATCAATACTTTTTCTGCAAGTATTTTTCAGATGAAAGAAGAACTAATGGGCACTGGATCTCTGAAGACAGCATTGTTAAAAATGTGACCGCCCTTGATAGAAACCCGGATGTCATTATGCCTCCTTCTGAATATCAGCTTATAAAAATAACGGAGCAGGATGCTGAAAAAATGGCTGAACTATACCGTGAAGTTTTTAAGATTTATCCAACACCTCTCCATGATCCCTCATATATAAAAAAAACAATCCGGGAGGGCACCATTTATTACGCTTTTCAGTATAAAGATGACCTAGTCAGTGCTGCTTCAGCGGAGATCAATCTTTTTTATAAAAACGCAGAACTGACAGATTGTGCGACACTCCCATCCCACCGTAAACATGGTTTAATGAAAATACTCCTCGAAAAATTGGAAAAAGATCTAAAATCGCAGGGTGTATTCTGTGCCTACTCCATCGCCAGAGCGCTGTCATTCGGTATGAACGCCGTTCTGCATCAGCTTGGCTATTCCTATCGGGGCCGTCTTCTTAACAACTGCTATATTTTCGATAAACTTGAGAATATGAATGTCTGGGTAAGGAATTTGGCCCATTCGGATTAACGGATCCTCAAAAAGAAGTGCCGAATTTTCGGCATAATCCTGACAGGTTTTCGGCACCCTGTCATATACATAAGCAGGGGGGATTTAATGATTGAAACTCAAAGTATTTCTAAAGAAGTTCTGGCCGCCATATTAAAAGGCATTGATGAAGGGATTCATGTAGTGGATTTGAATGGAATGACCATTTTTTATAATGAAATAGCTGCTAGACACGATGGTCTGGAGGTTTCCGAGGTAATCGGAAAACCTGTTCTGAAAGTCTTTCCTTCATTGGATAAAGAGACAAGCACTTTATTAAAGGTTATGAAAACAGAAACACCGATATATAATCAGACTCAGTCCTATGTAAACCTCCATGGTGCACAAATAGAAACCATCAATACCACTCTCCCTATAACTGTTAATGGGAAGGTAGCGGGAGCTGTCGAGATTGCCAAGGATTATTCCAGATTGAAGCTTCTTTCTGAAAGCCTTCTTGATTTGCGCAAAAAAATAAAACAGCCCCTCAAAAAAGCGGCTTTTGCCAATAATGTACAGTATACACTGGATAGCCTTCTCACAATAAATAAGGAAATGAAAAATATTAAAAAGGAAGCCGCTAAACTGGCAAAGTCCGATTCTTCCATTCTTGTGTTTGGGGAAAGCGGGTGCGGAAAGGAGCTCTTTGTTCAGGGGCTTCATCATGCTTCCTCAAGAACTGAAGGCCCATTTATTGCCCAGAACTGTGCAGCAATACCGGAGTCCTTGCTTGAAAGCATACTTTTTGGGACTGCTAAAGGAAGCTACACAGGAGCGGTAGACCGGCCGGGGTTATTTGAATTAGCCGATGGCGGGACACTTTTTCTCGATGAAATACACGCCATGCCGATTGAGCTGCAGGCTAAACTGCTGAGAGTGCTTGAGGATGGCATTGTCCGAAGAGTAGGAAGTCCGAAAAGCTCACAGGTCAATGTACGGGTGATTGCAGCCATGAATATCCATCCAATGGAAGCACTTGAGAAGAACCAAATGAGAAAAGACTTATTTTACCGCTTAAACGTTCTCACTTTTGGTCTCCTGCCTCTTAGGGAGAGAAAGGAAGATATTGAATTTCTTGCCCATCATTTTATTAAGCGATTTAATCACGTGTTAAAAAAAGGACTTTCAGGAATCGGGGATGATGTGCTGGCGTTTTTCAGACAATACCATTGGCCCGGAAACGTCAGGGAATTAAAGCATACAATCGAGTACATGATGAATGTCTGTGAAGGAGACTTTCTAAAAGCTGAGGATTTGCCAGTTATATTGAAACAGCAGCTTCAAAAGAATAAACAGGATTTTTCACTGAAAGTCCAGCCATTAAAAGCGAGTATGCAAAAGCAGGAAAAAGCTTTAATCGAAAAAGCTCTTCAAGAAACAAACGGAAATATAAAAAAAGCCGCAAAGCTATTGGAGGTGCCCCGTCAGACACTGCAATATAAATTGGCCAAGTATAATATTGAAATGAATAACAGAGTCCTGGAAAAAAGTGCCGAGTAATCGGCACTTTTTTGTTTTATCGGAAATGAAAGTATCCCTTAACTTGCAAATAATCGCCAATTCTGAAGGGGTTTCATATGATAGTACGAAATATTCTGAATTGGCATGAAACTTGCAATATGTATTTAATAGAAATTCATATAGGGGGAATAGAGATGAAGAACTTTTTATATAAACCGGATCGGCATTGGAAAGATATTGAGCTATGGAAAGACGTCACAGAAGAACAATGGAATGATTGGCTCTGGCAGCTGACGAACACCATTCGGACAGTTGATGATTTGAAAAAGGTGATTAATCTTACACCAGAAGAGGAGGAAGGAGTCAGGATTTCTGCAAAGACCATCCCTTTAAATATTACACCTTATTATGCTTCACTAATGAATCCGGATGACCCTCGGTGTCCGGTGAGGATGCAATCCGTCCCTATTTCAAATGAAATCTATAAAACTAAATATGATCTTGAAGATCCGCTGCATGAGGACGAAGACTCCCCAGTTCCGGGGTTAACACACCGCTACCCTGACCGGGTCTTATTTTTGGTAACAAATCAATGTTCAATGTATTGCCGTTATTGTACAAGAAGAAGATTTTCCGGACAAATCGGCATGGGTGTACCGAAAAAACAGCTGGATGCGGCGATCAGCTATATCAGGAGTGCTCCTCAGGTTCGAGATGTTCTCATTTCCGGTGGAGACGGACTTTTGATCAATGACAATATACTTGAATACATTCTGAAAAATTTACGTGAAATCGATCATGTTGAAATCATCAGAATCGGCACGAGAGCTCCAGTTGTATTTCCCCAGCGGATCACCGAGAATTTATGCAATATCCTGAAAAAGTATCATCCGGTGTGGCTAAATACACATTTTAACACTTCCATTGAAATTACCGAGGATTCTAAGCGAGCTTGTGAGATGCTGGCAAATGCCGGTGTGCCTGTGGGGAATCAATCCGTCATTTTGGCAGGCATAAACGACAGCGTTCCTATTATGAAAAGACTAATGCATGACCTTGTTAAAATCCGGGTTCGTCCTTATTACATTTATCAATGTGATCTTTCTGAAGGCATTGGCCATTTCCGCGCTCCGGTTTCGAAGGGGCTTGAAATTATTGAAGGGTTGAGGGGACATACATCGGGTTATGCTGTTCCGACTTTTGTGGTCGATGCGCCTGGCGGAGGCGGGAAGATTTCACTGCAGCCGAATTATTTGATCTCGCAAAGTGCTGACAAAGTGGTCCTCCGCAATTTCGAAGGTGTAATCACCACGTATCCTGAGCCTGAAAACTATGTCCCAGGCCGTGCAGAAGGCTACTTTAAAGAAATTTATCCTGATATGGATGAGAAAAAATCAAATGTGGGCATTGCCGCGCTAATGAATGACCAGCAGTTCAACCTGGTGCCAGAAGGCCTGGCAAGGCTGGATCGCCGCGACAAATATGACAGCGATCCAGAGCACATTTCTTTGAAAGATAAGCGGGGCAAACGGGATGAATTAAAGGAAAAGAAATTCAATGCCCAGCAGACAAAGCAGAGCCCTGCAGCAGAAGCGGGCTCACAAGCTGCGGCTGCCAAGGAATAGGAGGACAGGAATGGGAAGTAAATGTGCATGGTGTGAAAGCCAAAATATTAATGAAAGCAGCGAAACAGTTTATTGGGAGCTTCCTGATGGAACAAGGGCCATCCAAATAAATGAGACACCTTCCATTTCCTGCAGGGATTGTGATATGGTTTACCAGTCAGATGAGCTTGTTAAGACGATTGAGGACCAGCTATTTTTAATTGATGTGAAGAATATCGGAAAAGAAATAAATTACGAAAAATTGATGGAGCAGCCAAGGCTGCTGAAGCGAAATTATTTTGATTTCTCTTCCTATGATAAGTGAGAAAAAGAGGCAGCCCGCAGATATGCGGGCTGTTTTTTAAATGTATTAGTAGACGGGCTTAGCATAATTCGATTATAGTAGAAAATAAATTAATGATCGACAGAATAAAAAGGAAGGCGTTAATATGTCAAAAACTTTCTATCACTTTTTAATGAAATACAGGCATCCAGCACCAAAAGACAACATCAGCCGTTTTGCCAATGACGCATATGAAGACCACAGCTTTCCAAAAACGTCATATGATTACGAAGAAATTAGTTCCTATCTGGAGTTGAACGGTTCATACATGGAAAGCATGTCTGTATTTGATGAAGCCTGGCAATTGTATGTCCTTATTGAAAGCTGAATGAACATTTTGAAACACTCCTGCTCTGGAGTGTTTTTTTATTTTGCTGTTTTCTTAAAGTCTGTTGTATTTAATATTTTAGTCTAATTTACTGAGTTGATCTTCGCTGTGGACAC
>NZ_NPDG01000082.1:0-6841 GCF_002272225.1 Bacillus sp. 7894-2 | reverse complement strand
AAAGCAAGTGACCGTAGCGGAAAGCAACGGGCTGAATATAAATACTAAATTCATCTTTATTTTGAAAAAGGCTTTTGATTGATTGTGATGAACGTACGGACGATTTACATAAAAAGTGCATATACTATTGTATTCACTACTCACGACTCAGTCATTGAGAGGATGGAGGAAATGAGCAAAAAGAAAAAACCCAAGTACAAAATCGGTGATACAGTCGTGATCACTATTTATGGTACAGTCGGAAAAGTAACAGATGTAAAGTGGCTAGATGATATGTACGTCTATGAAGTCAATAAAAGTGAAGGTCTATATATGGAATCCAGCCTTCAAATGCTGTCTGAGTATGAAGGTGAGATTATGGAAAAGGAGCATATTGACATCGAATATAAATACTTTTTTGGCGACCTGGTCCATGTTAAGGGGTATGGTTCGGATCTTTTCAAAATCGTAGGCTTCAGGACGGAAATTTGGAGATACAAAGAAGATGCATGGGAAGATGTTATTTATGAGCTTTCAAGGATTAATGACGGGGAATGGCTGGAAGCAGGGGAAGAAGAGCTGACACTCGTTGCGGATGCTGAAAGTGCTGATGCATTTATTCAAAAGCTGGGGCTCCTCTATATGATCAATAAAAAAGAAAAGCTTCCTGAATTAAGGGAAACGGCACATTCATTTCGAAAGGCAGAAAAGGAATTGCTGGATGGGATAAAAGAAAGAAAAGTGCTGATTGATGGCTTGCTTGATATATACAATGATTATCGTATTCTTTATGAAATGTTTCAGGATGATGAGTATAAGCATATCATGCGGGTTATACTCAGAAAGTTGAAGCATATTGCCAACAATGATGATAAGAGCACTGTGTAAAAAGGAGTCACTGAAGTCCCAGCGCTTTTTAGAGCCAGGTGACCAGGAGATACAGTAAAAATGGGATGCCAAACCATATGACGAGCTTGAACCAGGCATTTAATAGATTGCTATAAAGATTTATTATTGAGCTTTCTTCAAGATTGACATCTTCTTTAATTAGTAGGGCTAGTCTGGATATACTGGACATGTCACTGCCTCCTCAATTTCTGTATAATATGGATTGCTGTTGGCTGTTTATCCTATATGTATGTCCTGACTGAAGAAAAATGCATTGAAAATAAAATAAAGAATATGGCTTGTTCTGCATGAATCCAGGGAGTACTTCATACATTCTGTACAAAGGGGGCGTTGCTGTGAAGGAAATAGAAGTCGTAATAGATACAGAAGAAATTGCTGAGTTTTTCTTTCATGAGCTGGCAAAAAGGGGATATGTGCCTACTGAAGGAGAATTGGATGAACTTGCAGATATCACGTTTGAGTACCTGCTGCAAAAGTGCATCATTGATGAAGAAGTTGAAGATGACTGATATAGAAAAATGACGAGGAAAGGTGCTCGTCATTTTTTTGCGGAGCAGCAGGAACATCTTACACATACATATTTCTAAACACCCATTTTATGTGGGTACGCAGGGAACGCAGCATTTCCGAAAAAAATATGTGCTGCCACCACAGAAAATGAAACCTTCTTGTTAATAAGCACGTATATCTAAGTGAAATAAGTGCTTTGCTTTATATATGGCAGTAAAAATAAAAAGGAAATAGGGAGAGAAGCATATGTCATTTTTTAATAAGGTTTTGGCAAGTGTGGGAATTGGATCAGCAAAAGTGGATACGAAACTTGAAAAGGATTCAGCGGTTCCGGGAGAAGCCCTCAGAGGCGTGGTTGAGATTACAGGGGGCAGCACCGAACAGAAAATTGATGATATTTACCTTTCATTGAATACTACTTATATAAAAGAATCAGATGATAAAAAATATACAGTCTCCGGTCTGATTGACCGTTTCAGGCTTGCTCAATCCTTTACCCTGGCAGCCAATGAACGAAAGGAAATTCCTTTTACCTTTAACCTTCCAGCTGACACACCTTTGTCTATTGGCAAAACGAAAATATGGGTGACGACAGGACTGGATATAAAAAACGCGGTGGATCCTGCAGATAAGGATTATATTCGTGTTGCTGCTACCCCGCTGATGGATTCTGTATTGAACGCTGTTTCAAGTATGGGATTCCGTTTGAGGGAAGCAGAATGTGAACAGGCTCCACACCGCCTTCGCAGAAGGCTTCCGTTTATCCAGGAGTTTGAATTTGTTCCAGTCTCCGGCCCTTTCAGAGGAAAACTTGATGAACTGGAAGTGGTCTTTTTTCCACTGTCAAACGGAGAGACCGAGGTTATGATGCAAGTAGACCGTAAAGCGAGAGGGATTGGCGGATTCCTGGCAGAAGCGTTAGAAATGGATGAAACATTTGTCCGTTTCACTGTTACAAATGCAGATATTCCTTATATGCAGCAAAAGCTTCAGTCGGTCATTGCAAAATATGCTTAATTCATTAAGAAAACGATGGGTGATGCCCATCGTTTTTTTGATTTGGCTGCAGCAGTGGAATGCTTTGGCTGTTATGCCAGAAGTGTTCTAATTAAATCCTGTCCTTTTAAAAAGGGGGTAATGAGCACGTACATGATTGAATCCGGGATTCTCTTCTCATCATCGGAAATTATGCCATGAACACCAAGCCTCTGCATGTCTGCAAATTGGTATTGTTTGCTGATGGTCCACGAATAGATCTCATAACCGAATATTTCAGCTTGATTAATGAAGGACTTGGAAAGCAGGAGATGGTGAACAGATAGAAAAGAGGCAAAATCGCGGTAGGATGCCAAATGAAACAAGTCCAGGTGTTTGCTCAGCAGCAGGCCGGCAGGGATCTGGGGAGCCAGCTTGTGAAACTTTTTCATTTCATTAATATGAAAAGATTGGACTTTTATCTGGCTGTCGGATTTGTAAGAGTTTAATACGTCTGCGAGAATTTCTGTCATGCCAGGCTGGTTTTCAGGTGATTTCATCTCAATTATCATTCCTATTTTTCCGCTGGCCTGTTTTAAAACTTCAGTCAATGTAGGGATTTTTTCACCGGCATACGCGGGAGAAAACCATGAGCCTGCATCCAGTTTTTTTAAGTCTTTAACCGTTAATTCCTCAATTAACCCCTCACCGTCGGTAGTTCGCAAAACATTCGCATCATGAATAACAACCAGCTGTTTATCCTTGCTCAGCCTTACATCTAACTCGATATAGTCAAAACCCATTTCTATAGCTTTTTCAAACGATGCAAGCGTGTTTTCGGGTGCAAGTGCCGATGCGCCTCTGTGTGCGATGGACTTAAATGGCATGAGAGGCTGAAAAAAATAAGAAATAGTCATTAATAACATTCCAATTAAGATTGAAAATAAAACAAGCTTTTTAGAGCTCCGCAATTACATCACCTCCATATATGACTTTTATACATAATATGCAGAATGAACATTTTTGAAAGCGTTTTCTTTACGGAAAAAACCGTGAATCGACAAAAATAGTATTTTTTTGATGGAGGAAACGACAAGAAAAATGGCTAATTATACAGTAATAAATTATTGTTCACGTAATGCTGAAATAAGAGGGGGATGCCATATGCTGAAGGAATTAACAAGAATCAGAAGAAGAGAGTATGATGTTACGATCTTTCAAACACCTGAATTCAGGGGCAAAAAAGGCTTTCAGCAAGTATATCGCCTAAATGTCGAAGCTTTGACTCATGATGAATGCCTTGAATCAGTTTTTAGCAAGTTTAATGTGCATGACCGGATCCCTGGAGATTTTGATGGCCGGTTTATTTCCACAGGAGATATACTCTATATTGATGAAGGCAGAAGAGGGCAATTTTATTATCAGCTGAAGCCGGGCGGCTGGGAAGAAGTAAACCGGATACATATTAGATAAATAAGAAAACAGGAGGGCATAATAGCTCTCCTGTTTATTTTTATTAAATAGTTTATTCTGTTATGTTAGATCCCGGACTGTTTTTGCGTTTGTTGGCTGTGAATTCCTTGCCATGTGCTTCCTGCTCTGCAACAATGGCTTCAGCAGGAATATGATTATTTTTCTTGGGTGAATTTATACGGTTGCGGTGCTTTTTGCCCATATTAAGTCCCTCCGGTTATCGATTGCTTTTTGTTTTGACTGTTTTTGAAGTATTAGGTTCAGTATTAGCCCTCGAAGATGGATTTGTCTCATTGGCATGCTGGACTGCCTGTCTGAGTTTTTTGCTCATTCCTTTTTGCGGCATGATTACAACCTCCTTTGGAAAAGCTAAAATTAGCTTTCCCGCACAGGCAAAAAACATGCCCTGTCTTATTTGTTTCTAACTGGTGTCACATATGGTATAGTGTGACTTGGAAGCATTTACATCAGCTTCAGAATTAAGTTGGAGGTTAGATTAATGAGCGTACATATTGGTGCTAAAGAAAATGAAATTGCGGAAACGGTCCTGCTTCCTGGAGATCCTTTGCGTGCAAAATATATTGCAGAAACATTTTTAGAAAATGCGGAGTGCTATAATGAAGTCCGCAACATGTTTGGCTACACAGGAACGTATAAAGGGAAGCGCATATCAGTTCAGGGTACAGGCATGGGTGTTCCATCCATTTCCATCTATATCAATGAACTGATGCAAAGCTATAATGTCCAAAACCTGATTAGAGTAGGAACGTGTGGTGCGATTCAGAAAGATGTAAAGGTTCGCGATGTAATCCTTGCGATGAGCTCTTCTACAGATTCCCAAATGAACAGGCTCACTTTCGGAGGGGTTGACTTTGCGCCGACAGCCAATTTTGATCTATTGAAAAAAGCTTATGATGCAGGTGTGGAAAAAGGATTAAACCTTAAAGTCGGAAATGTCTTCACAGCAGACATGTTCTATAATGACAATTCGGAACTTGAAAAATGGGCAAAGTATCAGATCCTGGCAATTGAGATGGAAACGGCTGCTCTATATACGCTTGCTGCGAAGTTTGACCGCAAAGCACTATCTGTTCTAACAGTCAGTGATCACATCCTGACAGGTGAAGAAACGACTGCTGAAGAGAGACAAACCACCTTCAATGAAATGATTGAAGTGGCACTTGAGGCTGCTATTAAGGAATAATATAGAATGAAACTGGTTCACCTGAGCCAGTTTTATTTTTTTTGATGAGTGTGTGTTTGAAATCAATAAAAAGGATATTTTGTGCCGTTTGTCCTGTTTTTAATACGATTATGGACTAGTTGACGTGTAGTGTTAAAATAGTAATGTTGCAAAGAAATAAAAAGACAGGTGAGTTTGAATGAAGAAGATCTTAATTATGGCAGGGACCCTGAGCCTCCTGCTTTCCGGCTGCAGCCAGCTTGATCCGTATTTGGATAAAGCAAAGCCGCTTATTGAAAAGATTCCGTTCCTTGGGGAAGAGAAAAGCGTTGATGAACCCCCTAAGGAAGATGAATCACTAAATAAAGAAGAAAACAGTGCCGGAGAAGCAGGCAATGAAGACAAAGAAGACATTCAAAAGGATCCCCTATCATTGGAAGCTGCATATTTTAATGATATAAAAGCTGTGGATGGCAGAAATATTATCCAGAACCCTGATAATGTGATGGTCCTGGTGAATAAACAATTCAGCCTTCCGGATGGCTATGAGCCCCCCAAGCTAATGATTCCGGATGTCGCATTTTCTTATGGGAAGTTAGATTTGGAAAAAAGCTATATGCGAAAGGATGCTGCTGAAGAGCTGGAGAAGCTGTTTGCAGGTGCACTGAATGAAGGTGTGGAATTATTTGCTGTATCCGGTTATCGCTCATTTACACGGCAATCGGAAGTTTTTGATGCAGAAGTAAATAGAGTTGGTAAAGAAAAAGCGGTCCAGGCTGTGGCGATTCCCGGAAGCAGTGAACATCAGACAGGACTTACCATGGATATTTCGAGCAGAAGTGCAGGCCTTGAGCTTTCTGAAAAATTCGGGGAAACAAAGGAAGGAAAGTGGCTTGCTGAAAATGCGCACCGCTATGGTTTTATTCTCCGCTATCCAAAAGGAAAAGAAACCATAACGGGTTATAAATATGAACCTTGGCACTTCCGTTATGTAGGCCTTGAAGCTGCGAAAGTCATTTATGAAAAGAAATGGACTTTGGAAGAGTACTTTGATATTGTTAAAAAAATCTAAGAGGCCCAAAAGGCCTCTTTTATTTGTTTTTCTGCTTCAGACTGCTTTTTCCTGATTGGAAATAGAATATAACCGCTAAAATGAAGGGAACAGCGGGAAGGCCTGATAGAAAGCGGAGCACATTTTCTGCCCCTGTTAGGGAATAACCCAATGGCAGCAGAAGAAAGAAGCTTATTAATGCAAATTTCCATGACTGATTCATGATTCCGGCAATTAGGCTGATTAGGGAAAGTGCAAAGCTTATCCATAATATTGCGGTTAACATCATAAATTCACCCCTTAAGAAAGTGCTGGAAGCTGAAAAGGTTTGATAGATGGTTTAAAAATGGCTTTATAATAAAATATGTTTATATCGGTAAAACATTAATCTTTTATTTTCCTGATGTAATTGCCGCTTTAATTCAAATGAAATATGGCCTGGCCGGCTGTCTGTTCACCTGATGTTTATAAACCTCCTTTAATGAGGTAATTATAAAGTAAGGTTACTGTAAAAAGGAGGCACATGCTTTGGAAAAAGTTTCGTTTAAAGTTGCAGGCATGACCTGCGGACATTGTGAAGAGGCAGTCAAAAATGCCATTCTCTCCATCGATGGTGTGGCAAGCATCTCGATTGCCTTTCATGATGAACATGCAGAAATCGTCTATGACCCTGAAAAAACTGATAAGAAACATTTGATAAAAGTGATAGAAGACCAGGGCTATGGGGTAGCCTGATATAAGAAAGAGCGCCATGCATATTT
>NZ_NPDG01000081.1:0-25635 GCF_002272225.1 Bacillus sp. 7894-2 | reverse complement strand
TATATGGGGAAGTACTCAAGTGGCTGAAGAGGCGCCCCTGCTAAGGGTGTAGGTCGGGCAACCGGCGCGAGGGTTCAAATCCCTCCTTCTCCGCCATATTGGCCCCTTGGTCAAGCGGTTAAGACACCGCCCTTTCACGGCGGTAACACGGGTTCGAATCCCGTAGGGGTCATACAAAAAAGCTGTCAACAATTTGTTGGCAGCTTTTTTGTTGTCTTTGTGCAGTTCCCTTTTGCGTTCCGTCCGCTCTCTATTTAATCAAATTTCTCTTCTTGCCTGCTTAATTTATTGCCTGGATTATTCAGATCAATTTCAGAAGTTATTCCCGTATAGGGACCTCTAAACATATCGCCGGTGGCCATAATCTTTCCATCCGGTGCTTCAAATAGCGGGATTCTTATTTCCTTTTTGGAAGCCTCATTCAATAAAAACTCCTCTTCTTTATTGCTCAAAATATTATTCTCCTTTCATTTCTTACTTGCATACTTTGTTTTATTTTGTCTAAGTTTCCCGGAGATTATGTCGAAGGCTGTTAAAATGGGCAAAATGCTATCGTTTATTAGCAGAATATGAATGTTGTTGTCATAAAATTAAAAAAACTTTTACAAGGACTTTTCCCAGGTGCAGCGAATATAACAGGAAAGTCAAAAGAAACGAGACTGGGTGGGGAGAAGGATGGTAGTGGATACTTTGTTTCCAACCGATTATCAGCTGCATTTGTTCCATGAAGGGACGCTTTATGAGAGTCACCAGTTATTTGGTGCACATGTAGTTTCAAACGGAGGAACAGTGATTACCCGTTTTTGTGTATGGGCACCGAATGCTGAAATTATCAGATTAGTCGGTGATTTCAATGATTGGAATGGAGAAGGCTATACCTTACATAGAGTGAATAATGAAGGTGTCTGGATTATTCAGCTTGATGGAGACATGGAAGGTGCCTTGTATAAGTATGAAATTACAACAAAGAAAGGAGAGCGGTTATTAAAGGCTGATCCTTATAGCTTTTTTTCAGAAGTAAGGCCGAATACAGCATCTAAAGTATATTCGCTGGACGGTTATCAGTGGAATGACGGTAAATGGATGCAAAAAAAAGAAAAGAAGCCTATTTTTACAGAGTCTGCTGTCATTTATGAGGTCCATCTTGGTTCGTGGAAGCAAAAAGAATCGGGCAGTCTCTATACGTACCGGGAGCTTGCAGGTGAATTAATACCATATGTAGTGGAGCACGGGTTTACGCATATAGAATTGCTTCCTCTAATTGAGCATCCGCTCGACGCTTCCTGGGGCTATCAGGGAACAGGTTATTACTCGGTTACCAGCCGCTATGGCAGTCCGCATGATTTTATGTATTTTGTTGATCAATGCCACCAGCATGGTGTTGGGGTGATTCTGGACTGGGTGCCGGGGCACTTCTGCAAAGATGCGCATGGCCTTTATCAGTTTGATGGTTCGTATTTGTATGAGTATGAAACAGAAGGCGACAGAGAGAACCGGGTATGGGGCACCGCCAATTTTGATCTCGGCAAAAATGAAGTGCAGAGCTTTCTTATTTCCAACGCTGTTTTTTGGATGGAGAAATACCATATTGACGGCTTCAGGGTTGATGCGGTTGCTAATATGATTTATTGGCCGAACCGGGATGGAAAAACAGAAAACCCGTTTGGTACCGGTTTTCTGCAAAACCTCAATAAAGTGGTTTCACAATATGATTCTTCCTTTCTCATGATGGCAGAGGATTCAACAGACTGGCCGCAAGTGACTGCACCAGTTCAATATGGGGGGCTGGGCTTTCATTACAAGTGGAATATGGGCTGGATGAATGACGTTCTTACATATATGGAAACAGAACCCGAGAGGCGATCTGTTGTCCATGGAAAAATGACATTTTCACTTTTGTATGCTTTTACAGAGAACTTCATACTGCCTTTTTCACATGATGAAGTTGTCCATGGGAAAAAATCGCTGCTGGATAAAATGCCGGGAGATTACTGGCAAAAGTTCGCCCAATACAGGCTCCTGCTAGGCTACATGATTGCCCATCCCGGCAAGAAGCTTCTTTTCATGGGGAGTGAGCTCGGGCAGTTTTCCGAATGGAAAGATAAAGGTCAGCTTGATTGGCATCTGCTTGATTACGAGATGCATCAAAAAGCCAATGATTATGTAAAAGAATTAATAAAGGTATATAAACGTTCCAAGCCTCTTTTTGAGCTTGATCACCTTCAGGATGGCTTTGAATGGATAGATTGTCATAATTCGGACCAGTCCATCTTCTCTTTTATCAGGAAAGGCTCCAAAGAGGATGATTATCTCGTGATTGTCTGTAATTTTACACCGGCTATATATCCAAAATACCGTATAGGCGTACCAAATATGGGATCTTATCGGGAAATCTTTAACAGTGACAATGATAGTTTTGGAGGATCAAATTGCACTAATAAGAGGGTCCTTAAGAGTGAGGAAATTGAGTTTCATGGCAAGCCGTTCAGTTTGGAAATGTCTATTCCGCCATTTGGCATTTCAATATTACGCCCTGTAAAACATCGGAAGGAGAGGAAGGAAAATGGGAAAGAAAAAGTGCGTCGCAATGCTGTTAGCAGGAGGGAAAGGGAGCAGGCTTAGCTCTCTGACAAAAAGCCTGGCGAAACCGGCAGTTCCTTTTGGAGGAAAGTATAGGATCATTGATTTTACATTGAGCAATTGCACCAATTCCGGAATTGATACAGTCGGTGTTTTGACACAATACCAGCCGCTGGTTCTGAATTCGTATATTGGCATAGGCAGCGCATGGGATCTTGATAGAAAGAACGGCGGTGTGACAGTGCTGCCCCCTTACAGCGAATCATCGGAAGTCAAATGGTATACGGGAACAGCCAGTGCCATTTATCAGAACCTCAATTATCTAAAGCAATATGATCCAGAATATGTCCTGATCTTATCCGGTGATCATATTTATAAAATGAATTATGAGCTGATGCTTAAGTATCATATTGAAAAAGGCGCGGATGCCACAATTTCAGTAATTGAAGTGCCTTGGCCGGAGGCAAGCAGATTCGGCATCATGAACACGGATGAGGAAATGCGGGTCGCAGAATTTGAGGAAAAACCAGCAAACCCAAAAAATAATCTGGCCTCCATGGGAATATATATATTTAATTGGTCTGTTTTAAAGGAATATCTGGAAATGGATGACCGCAATCCGGAGTCAAGTCATGACTTTGGGAAGGATATCATTCCATTAATGCTTGATGAAAATAAAAAGCTGTTTGCTTACCCATTCAATGGCTACTGGAAAGATGTCGGTACAGTCAAGAGCCTGTGGGAAGCCAATATGGATTTACTGGATGATGAATGCGAGCTGAATCTTTTTGATCATGATTGGCGGATTTATTCGGTGAATCCGAACCACCCTCCACAGTATATTTCAACTCAAGCAGAGGTTGTAGAGTCCTTGATAAATGAAGGCTGTACGGTTGAGGGCGAAGTTGAAAAGTCAGTGCTTTTTCAAGGGGTTCGGGTTGGGAAGAATACGGTGATCCGAGAATCGGTCATCATGCCTGATGCTGTGATTGGCGAAAATGTCTATATTGAAAAGGCGATTGTGCCAAGCGGAATGAACATACCTGACGGCTTTGTGATTAGTGCTTCCGAAGAAGATGATGGAATTATTCTGATAACACAGGAAATGATACAGGGAATTTATTCTTAATATACAGCTGGATGCCGAAATGGCGCCTGGCCACTTAAACGGGAGGGAATGTCATGAAGAAGAGAATGCTTGGTGTGATAGATGCAACAACCTACCATGAGGATTTAGAGGAATTGACAGTACACAGGTCGCTCGCAGCTGTTCCGTTTGCAGGCCGCTACAGGCTGATCGATTTTGTTCTCTCCAATATGGTCAACTCGGATATTGAGAGTGTAGCCATATTTCCGAAGTATCAATATCGCTCTTTAATGGATCACCTTGGCTCAGGGAAGAACTGGGACTTAAACAGAAAAAGGGATGGACTATTCTTCTTCCCGTCACCTTTATTGGATAGCCCAAGTAAAGGGATCGGATCCTTCAATCTCTTTGCTGCCAATTTGGATTATTTTTATCGCAGCAAGCAGGAGTATGCCTTGATCTCAAACTGTTTCACCGTTTTAAATATGGATTTCAGGCCTGTTCTGGATAGACATATTATGACGGGGTGTGATATTACAGTTGTTCGCCAGGATGGACGGTCGCTGGAAATGTACCTTGTAAAAACCTCGCTGCTTATTAGTTTAATAGAAAATAGAAACGAAACAGGATACACGTGCATGAGTGATGTTGTTACAGATATCCACCATTCGTACACGATATGCAATTATGAATATACAGGCTTGGCCGTTATGATTGATTCCATTGAAAATTACTTTGCTGCCAGCATGGGGCTATTGGAACCGGAGGCATGGAAAAATATATTTCTGCGCAGCCAGCCCATTTATACAAAAGTAAAAGATGAACCGCCAACCCGATATGTAAAAGGTGCGAGCGCAAAGAATTCAATGATTGCAAATGGCTGCATGATTGAAGGAACAGTCGAGAACAGCATTATCTCCCGCGGGGTCAAAATTGGCAAGGGCTCAGTCGTGAAAAATTGTATAATCATGCAAAAAACCCAAATTGGAGAGAACTGTGTTTTAGACTCTGTTATTTTAGATAAAGATGTTAAGGTAGAATCCGGTGCCAGAATTGAGGGAAGAAGTGAAATGCCTCTGGTAATACGCAAAGGTACCGTACAAGGAGCGCTGATGAACTCGTGAAAGTATTGTTTGCTGTTTCTGAATGTGTTCCATTCGTCAAATCCGGAGGTCTTGCCGACGTAGCCGGCTCTCTCCCGAAAGAGCTTGCCAAACAGGGGACTGACGTACGGGTGATTCTTCCCAAGTATGGTTCAATATCAGATGATTTTAAAAAGAAAATGTCAAAAAAGTGCGAGTTTACAGTTCAGGTAGGCTGGAGAAACCAGTATTGCGGAATTGAAGAACTTGAGCACCAGGGAATCACATTCTATTTTGTGGATAATGAATATTACTTTAACCGTGAAAAATTATACGGCTATTTTGATGATGGAGAGAGGTTTGCCTATTTTAACCGGGCCGTGCTGGATGCTCTTCAGCATATAGATTACTGTCCAGATGTTATTCACAGCCATGATTGGCATACCGGGATGATTCCTTTTCTCCTCAGGGTTGAGTATCGTGCGAAAAAGGGGTATGAATTTATTCGGACAGTCTTCACCATTCATAACCTTCAATTTCAGGGGATTATGCCAGGGACTGCTTTAGGGGATCTATTAGGGCTTGACTATAGCCATTTCCATCCGGATAAGCTTGAATTCTTCGGAAACATCAATTTCATGAAGGGCGGACTTGTCGCTGCTGATAAAATTACCACAGTCAGTCCTACGTATAAAGATGAAATTCAAACGGAGTATTACGGTGAGAAGCTGCATGATTTGCTGAAACGCAGAGCTTGTGACCTGGAAGGAATCTTAAATGGGATTGATGATGAATTTTATAATCCTGAAAAGGATCCATATATAAAAGAGAACTATATTGCTGAAAAGCTGCAGATTAAAAAAGAGAATAAAGTTCATCTTCAGAAAAAATTCGGCTTGCCGGTGAAGGAAAAGGTTCCTTTGATAGCCATGGTTACGAGGCTTACAAAGCAAAAGGGCCTGGACCTTGTAAAATGTGTGTTCCATGAGCTTATGCAGGGTGATGTTCAAGTCCTGATTCTAGGGACTGGAGACCGTGAGTTTGAGCAATTTTTCAGGGAGATGGAAGCGGGCTACCCGGATAAGTGCAAAGCATATATTGGGTTTGATGAAGGGCTTGCACATGAATTCTATGCAGGGTCCGATTTATTCTTAATGCCTTCACAATTTGAGCCCTGCGGGTTAGGGCAGATGATTGCGATGAGATATGGCTCCATTCCCATCGTCAGGGAAACAGGCGGTTTAAATGATACCGTCCATTCTTACAATGAATACACAGGAGAAGGAAACGGTTTTTCCTTCAGCCACTTTAATGCCCATGACATGCTGTACACCATTCGAAGAGCAATAAGCTTTTACAGTGACAGCAAATTATGGGAGCAGATTATGAAAAATGCGATGGGTATGGATAACAGCTGGGCACAATCTGCTTTCAAATACAATCAGCTATATGCAGGCCTTGTTTCAAGGAGTGAAAGCCATGTTTTCTGATCGCGATGAGTTCAAAGAGGAATTCCTGAAGAAACTGGAGATGACCTGTGGAAAAAGCTTTGGCGAAAGCACAGAAAGAGATCATTACTTCACTCTCGGAAATATGATCAGGGAACATGTGAGCACAGAGTGGATTAATACAAATGAGCGGTACCGCATCGACCGTGAAAAGCAGGTATATTACTTATCCATTGAGTTTTTATTGGGCCGCCTGCTTCATCATAATCTGATAAACCTGGGAATTGAGCAGGTTGTAAAAGATGGTCTGGCAGATCTGGGCATTGACCTAAACCGCCTTGAAGAAATCGAAGCAGATGCAGGGCTTGGAAACGGGGGACTGGGACGTCTGGCGGCCTGTTTTATGGACTCGCTGGCATCCTTAAATCTTCCGGGCCATGGCTGCGGAATTCGATATAAGCATGGCCTGTTTGAGCAGAAAATTGTGGATGGCTACCAGGTGGAGCTTCCGGAGCAGTGGCTGCGGAACGGCCATGTATGGGAAGTTAGAAAAGCAGACCTGGCAATCGAAGTTCCCTTTTGGGGTAAAGTTGAAACGGCAGAAGACAGAGGCAGGCTTGTGTTCCGCCATGTGAATGCTGAGACCATTTCGGCAGTTCCATACGATATGCCTGTGGCTGGGTATCAAACAGATACGATTAACACTCTCAGGCTTTGGAATGCTGAGCCGTCTCCTTATCCTGTAAATCATGATATTTTAAAATATAAACGGGAAACCGAATCTGTTTCGGAGTTTCTCTATCCTGATGATACCCATGATGAGGGGAAGATCCTAAGGTTGAAGCAGCAATACTTCCTTGTTTCGGCCAGTATCCGATCCATTGTGCGTTCCTATCGAAAGCAGCATACCAGTTTAAGAGATTTCCATGAATATGTGAGCATTCATATTAATGATACACATCCGGTTCTTGCCATTCCTGAACTTATGCGGATTCTGCTGGATGAAGAGGGAATGGGCTGGGAGGATGCCTGGGATATTACGGTCCGGACGATTGCCTATACGAATCATACAACTCTTTCAGAGGCATTGGAGAAATGGCCTGTCCGCATATTCCAGCCTTTGCTGCCGCGGATTTTTATGATCGTGAACGAAATCAATGAACGCTTTTGCCGCGATCTTTGGGAGAGATTCCCGGGGGACTGGAAGCGGATTGAGGATATGGCGATCATCGCGCACGACCAGGTTAAGATGGCCCATCTTGCTCTTGTAGGGAGTTCCAGCGTAAATGGTGTTGCCGCCCTTCATACAGAAATCTTAAAGAAGCGGGAAATGAATCAGTTCTATGAAATTTTTCCTGAGAAATTTAATAATAAAACCAATGGGATTACACATAGAAGATGGCTTCTGAAAGCCAATCCGCTTTTATCTGGTCTTATAAATGAGAGCATTGGGGCAGGCTGGATTCGGGAACCGGAAAAGCTTCGCGAACTGGAAGATTTTAAGAATGATAGGGTTTTCCTTGGACAGCTGCATCAGATTAAGCAATTGAACAAGGAAAGATTGGCAAAGCGCATTCAGGAGCAGCAGGGCATTAAGGTTGATACGTCTTCCATTTTTGACATTCAGGTTAAGCGTCTGCATGCTTATAAACGCCAGCTGTTAAATATTCTTCATGTTATGCACTTATATAACCGGCTGAAGGAAGATTCCAATTTCCGCATGCATCCGCGGACTTTTATTTTTGGAGCAAAAGCTTCCCCTGGCTATTACTATGCAAAGAAAATCATCAAATTAATTAATACCGTTGCTGAAAAGGTGAACAATGACCCACAGACAAGAGAGGTGCTAAAGGTTATCTTTCTTGAAAATTATCGGGTTTCGCTGGCAGAGGAAATTTTCCCCGCTGCAGATATCAGCGAGCAGATTTCTACAGCAAGCAAGGAAGCTTCCGGTACAGGGAATATGAAATTCATGATGAATGGCGCTTTGACAGTTGGTACACTGGATGGAGCCAATATTGAGATAAAAGAAAAAGCAGGAGATGACAATATCTTCATCTTTGGATTAACAGCAGATGAGGTGCTCAGCTATTACCAGAATGGCGGTTATAATTCCAGAGAGTATTACCATCATGATAAGAGAATCCGCCAGGTCACCGACCAGCTTGTGAATGGATTTTTCCCGGATGCTGATGATGAGTTCGAGCCCATTTTTGACTCACTGCTGATGGAAAATGACCAGTATTTTGTATTGCGGGATTTTGCTTCGTATGTCAATATCCAGAAAGAAGCCGGAAAGGCATATGAGGATCGGAATCATTGGCTGAAAATGAGCTTAATGAACATTGCCGGCTCAGGCTATTTCTCAAGCGACCGCACAATCAGCGAATATGCGCGCGAAATCTGGAAAATCAAACCCGCTGGCGTTGAGATGATGAATAAGTAAAAAGAAAAACAGCCTTCTTGTGAGAAGAGGCTGTTTTTTGGTTATTAATGGGAACTCCGGCTAACCGGCATGGTGCAGCAGCGGAAGGCTCCACCGGATTTGATGATCTCCGTAATATCCACCTCGATAACTGCGTAGCCTCTAGCCCTCAATTCTTTATTGACATTTTTATTAACGGGAAGACTGAATACTTTCTTATTGCCAATGGAAAGAACGTTCGTTCCGAGTGTGAATTGCTCCTCCTCAGACACTTTTATTAAATCATAGCGTGATTCCAGCATTTTGACTTTTTCCCCGTGGATCTCTCCTGGGTAAATAAGAGCTTCCTCAGGTGAAATGATATTAAATACACAATCAAGGTGAAGATATGTATCAGTGAAGGGGACGGATACGACTTCATAATCAGGCATAAGGCTGCGAAGATGTTCAATCGCATCCTCGTGGGTCCGGCTGCTGACTCCGGCGTATATAGTCTGGCCATCGATGAGAACATCGCCACCTTCTATACGATCTCCGGTAAGATTGTAAAAAGGAACCTGATTTACTTCCAGCCATTGTTTCAGAACATTTTCCTCTCCCTGCCGGATATCAGCTGCCATTTCGGCAACATACACCTTTTCTCCAAGCGTGAATCCGATATCACGGGTAAAAACCTGCTCAGGGTATTTTTCCAAGGGGGGCAGCAGAACGACTTCGATTCCCTGAGCCTTCAATGCACTGACAAAATGTCTGTGCTGTTTCATCGCCACGTCAATGTTAATACCCTCTTTTTCGTAATGCTTCTGTGTTTCATTAATGGTATCCACTATTGTCATGTACTTCGGTTCACACAACACCACTTGTTCAAGTTTGTCATATTCTGAAAAGCATGCTGCTTTCATTTGTGCGGACATAATGAACCTCCCAGCAAATTATTCTAAAACTAATATTTCCTTTGTGGAGAAGTTTTACTCTGCAAAGTAACAATATTAACAATAATTTCCACTACAAAAAAGGTTTAAAAACCCTGATAATGAAATCATTAGATATAAAGGGGGTAGCTGTTAAGTGTACCAAATCGAGAGAGGATCTATGGAAGAAGTTTTGCTGCATCTTCAAAATATTGGACTGCAACTAAATGAATTCGAGAAAACAAGTGATTCTATTCCGGTGAAAAATTATAAAGAACTGCTGGAATTCAGCATCTCCATTGCCCGCCGCACAAACGATGTTTCCGATACTATTGATGAGATTATCCAGGATATCGAATCCAAACTATAAATATATAAGGGTATCTTATTTTGCCATTTGACATAAAAAAGCGATGCAGCTGCATCGCTTTTACTTTAATCCTTATCTTTCTTATCTTCATCCACATAGCCGTCAGTCTCATGATACGGCACATCCCCGAAAGGTGCTTCGATATCATTTTCATCCAGCATGGCTTCATACTCTTCATGTTTCTTGGAAGGATAGATTTTTCTCTCCTTGCCTTCAAGGTCATTTCCGACAAATGTCTCATAATCTTCTGTAAAACCTTCGTCATCATGGCCTTCATTATAAAGGGAATTGTAATCTTCATAGTCCCCCCTTAAATCAGAGGGTGTCTCAGAAGTGCCAAAACGGGCAACTTCCTGAAAGCTGTCTTCATTATCTACTACTTCCCTGAATTGATGATGCTGAAAGGTATTCCCATGAGCAGGTTCAAGCACATCTTCCTCAACAGGACGGTCTCCCGGCACATTTTGTTCAGGACTATGATCCATACAGTAAAGGGTTGCCGGAATCACTTCCAGCCGCTCATATGGAATATCAGAACCGCACTGTTTACACTTGCCGTATGAACCATCTTCAATTGCCTTTAATGCAGCATTCACTTTATTGAGTTCAGAGTCATGGTGCTCTTCCAATGCAAAATCCTTTTCGCGTTCATAAAGTTCAGAACCCATATCTGCGGGATGGTTATCATATAGAGATAGCTCTCCTACTGCATCTCTGGCGCTTGCTCCTTCCAGACTGCCTTCTTTATTGCCCTGCAGCTGGGACTCCAGTGATTCCTTTTCATCATTCAATTCCTTTTTTAAAGTACTGATCTGTTCATTGGTCAACATACTATGTCACATCCTTAGTTTTGATGATTTTTAAAAATGCCTGTTGATCTGATAGTCAAGCTTATAATAAAGACGAGCTCTGACAGTTTTGCTCCGCCGGATATCAAATCTTAGTCCATATGGGTTTAGTATGGACGTAGTTTGCAAAATCATAACGGAAGAAGTAATTTTACGGCCTGTATCTTCCTTACGTAAAAATTACCCGTTAAAAATGGGATGAAACCAAGGTGACGCTTTCTGCTGGTTTTTTCCAAACAAAAAACCCCTGCCATAGAAGCAGAGGTTTATTAAATGATTATAGTAGATATCCGAGGAACAGGCCTACTGATAAAAGGAAGCCAAAGATTGTATTTGTCTGTGCAGTTGCTTTCATCGCAGGCATCATTTGCATCGGAAGTGTATTGCCGATGAAGCCTTTCGTTGCTTTAATGGCCTTAGGCGCACTAAGGACAACGATAGCAAGCCATGGTGTTATGATGCTTATGGCGATTAATATGAAGACCCATGCATAAGACACGATGAACATACCGGCAAGCAGGTTAATCGCTCCTTTTTTTCCTAAAAGAATAGCCAATGTCTTACGGCCGAACTCCTTGTCGCCATCCAAGTCCCTGATATTATTGGCCAGCAGAATGGCGCCAACAAGAATCAATATAGGGAACGAAACTAAAACACTTGTTGCGGTTACGGTTCCTGCCTGGATATAGAAAGATATAAGAATGATTAGCATGCCCATGAAAAAACCTGCGAATAATTCACCAAATGGTGTGTAGGCAATCGGAAGAGGACCGCCTGTATATAAATATCCTACTGCCATGGAGGCAAGTCCGATTGCTGCAATCCACCAGCTTGTGTTCATGCAAATATAGAAACCAAGTAATATCGAAATCCCGTAAAGCCCAAAAGCCAAATTCAGGACCGTTTTTGGTTTGATTCCTTCACGGACAATCGCTCCGCCGATTCCAACAGAGTCTTCCGTATCAAGCCCTCTTTTGAAATCATAATATTCGTTAAACATATTGGTAGCAGCCTGAATTAGCAGACTTGCTGCCAGCATGGCAAAAAACAGGCTGAAATTTATTTCGGTAAGTTCCATTGCAAGAGCTGTTCCAAGTAAAACGGGAACAAAAGCAGCGGTCAAAGTATGCGGCCTGGTCAGCTGCCACCAGACTCTCCAGTTCTTTGAGCTCGAAGCAGGCGGAAAATTGGTCTGTGCTTGTGGTTGCATGATAACTCTCCCCTTAATTATCTATTCTGTAATGGTATCAATGATTGAATCATTCAAACTTGTTTATTTTAACTGATTATCAGGGTATTGTCAAAGTAAACCCCCATAAGCCAACTATACCAAACACCTTAAGTTTAGGTAAATACCGCAGGAGTGTCAACGTATTATTGCCGTAAAATGTACCGGTATTTGCCATGAATGCTGTAACGTAACAGTTATTTACAGTGAACCTGAGTTAATTGATATTATAGATGCCGAAAGTAAGCTATAATATAAAGGATACAATAAAGGAATGACCGGATTGACATCATTGACATTCCTTGAATCACAGGTGTATCTTAGAATAAGTTTAAAGTAGGATAACGGCAATTTAAGCTGTTATTGGAGGGATTTTTTTGGTTACGATACAAGATACGGAACTAAAAGAAGGGATCCAGGAGGCGATTGAGAGGGCCAAAGCCTTATCAAAGCCTGTTTTAGTGAGTGAAGTGAAAAAAATAAATCATATAGACCCCCTTTCTTTTTATGCGGCAGGAAAGAGCCGTTTTTTTGGTGAACGCTTTTTCTGGAAGGATCCTTCCAGTGAAGCTTATATAATCGGGCTTGGCATCTGCAGGCAAATCCAGTCAGACGAAAATATAGACAGATTTAATCGGGTTGAAAAGGAATGGAAGCGTTTTATTAATAACAGTATTATTTTTAACTCTTATAATGAAAATGCAACCGGGCCCGTAATGTTTGGCGGTTTTTCTTTTGACCCGCTGAAGCAGAAAACAAAGCTTTGGTCGAAGTATTCCAATTCCCTTTTTCATGTGCCGGCTTATATGTACAGTGAAATCAATGGACAAGCTTTTTTGACAACAAATGTTGTCTGTACACAGCATGATAGTGAATCACTTTTTGAAAAGATAGCCGCTGAAAGAAGCATGCTAATAGGTTCAATTAATGATTATCATCCTGAGAGTGCAAACACTCTTCAGGAAGAAGCGGATATCAATCCTGAAAAATGGATGGAGATAGTGGATGAAATTGTTGATGAACTAAAATCAGGATCCCTATTAAAAAAGGTTGTGCTTGCGAGGGAATCCAGGCTCATTTATGAAAAGCCGATTGAGATTGAAAGAGTTCTTCAGAATTTGATGAAAATGCAGAGTGAAAGCTTTATCTTTGCGTTTGAATCGAACGGTGACTGCTTTATTGGAGCCTCTCCTGAACGACTTATAAAAAAATACGGGGAAAACGTGTTTACAACTTGTCTGGCAGGTTCCATCCCCAGAGGCAAATCGGAAGAAGATGATCATATCCTTGGAGAAACATTACTGCATGATCAAAAGAACTTGACTGAACATCAATATGTGGTGGATATGATAAAGGAAGCTATGGAAGAATCCTGCACAGAAGTTGAACTGCCGAATGAACCACAGCTGATGAAGATGCGGGATATTCAGCACCTATATACCCCTGTAATAGGAAAGACCAAGGAAGATGCTTCACTTCTTGCTTTAGTCGACCGTCTTCACCCGACTCCTGCTCTTGGAGGCCTGCCTAAAAGAGAAGCTGTAGAAAAAATCAGAGAAGCAGAAGAACTGGATCGCGGCTTTTATGCTGCTCCGTTAGGATGGATGGATTTTAGAGGAAATGGCGAATATGCTGTTGCGATAAGGTCCGGTTTAATTCAGGGGAATGAGGCATCCTTATTTGCAGGCTGTGGAGTAGTACAGGATTCAAATGCCGAAAGCGAATACCAGGAAACAAAGATTAAATTCCGGCCTATGCTTACGGCTCTTGGGGGTTATGAAAAGTGAATCATCAGGAAGCTTTAACTTCATATATAGCCGCATTTGTGGCTGAATTAGTAAAAAGCGGGGTAGAGGATGTCGTGGTCAGTCCCGGCTCCCGTTCTACCCCAATGGCAATGGTAATGGCAGAGCATCCGGCGCTTCGTGTGCATATTCATGTAGACGAGCGTTCGGCTGCCTTTTTTGCGTTGGGCATTGCTAAAGCATCCCAGAAACCGGCAGCTTTGCTGTGTACATCCGGAACAGCTGCTGCCAATTACTACCCGGCCATTGTGGAAGCCAGGTATTCCAGGGTGCCGCTAATCGTGCTTACAGCGGACCGGCCTCATGAACTAAGGGACGTAGGCGCTCCACAGGCGATCGATCAAATCCATTTGTATGGTAATAATGTAAAGTGGTTTGTTGAAATGGCCCCTCCCGAGAATTCTGCAGAAATGCTTCGTTATGCCCGGACAGTATGTGCGAGAGCTGCTTCCGCCGCAAAGAGTTCACCGGCTGGACCTGTTCATCTTAATTTCCCTTTCCGTGAGCCGCTAGTTCCGAAGCTGGATCGTGCTGATTTATTCGAGCTTAGTGAACGGACGGAAGGGTATGTAAATATTCAGGGTGGCAAGCTTTGTTTGCCTAACGAAGAGTACAAAGAAATGGCACAGATCTTAAACTCTGCCCATAAAGGGATTATAATCTGCGGCCATCTGGAAAAGTCCGGCTTTCCGGCTGCCGTTATTAAACTGGCGGAAAAGCTGAACTTTCCGATCATTGCCGATCCATTATCACAGTTGAGAAGCGGACTGCACGATGGAAGCTTCATTATGGATGCATATGATACCTTTTTGAAAAATGACGATGCAAAAAAAGCGCTTAAGCCGGATGTTATCATTCGCTTCGGTGCTATGCCTGTATCAAAGCCATTGTCCATTTTCATGAAAGAAAACAGTACTGCCCGGCAGATTATTGTTGATGGAGGCGGCGGATGGCGTGATCCTTCACTGCTCTCGACCGAAATGATTCATTGCGATGAGCTGCTGTTCTGTGAATCTGTCACGTCATATTTAAACACCTCAGAAAATGATGAATTCATTGCACTTTGGAAAAAAATCAATGAACTTACAAGAGTGAAGCTTGCTGATATTAATGAAGCAGATGAAATGAGCGAGGGTAAATTGTTTTTCCAGCTCGCTGAAATGCTTCCAGAAGGCTCAACCTTATTTGTAGGAAACAGTATGCCTATACGGGATCTGGATACTTTTTTCCATTTTAATCAAAAAGGCATTAAAGTAATGGCTAACAGGGGAGCAAATGGCATTGATGGCACTGTTTCAACTGCTCTTGGTGCCGGGATGGCTTCTCAGCCGCTCTATCTTGTGCTCGGTGATTTAACCTTCTTTCATGATTTAAATGGTTTAATTGCCTCTAAGCTGTATGGAATTGATATTAATATTTTGCTGATTAATAATAATGGAGGCGGAATCTTCTCATTTCTTCCTCAGGCGAATTATCCCAATAACTTTGAAAAACTGTTCGGAACACCGCTGGATCTTGATTTCAGCCATGCCATTAAGATGTTTGGCGGACAATATGATTTAATATCAGATTGGGAACATTTTATTTCCGCCTTCAAACGGAACATGGACATACCTGGCTTGAAGGTAATGGAAATTACGACAAATCGGGACAGGAATTTAACCGAGCATCGAGAATTGTGGAATTCTGTTTCCCGGGAAATAAGTCGATTGCTGGAAGGGTGAATACCGATGAAATATGTCATGAATGGGGTTCACTATCATGTCGATACGTGGGGTAAGGGATTTCCGCTTCTTCTCCTTCATGGCTTCACAGGAAATAGTGAGGGCTGGAAAGAGTTCGCTCCCTTCTGGAAAGGACATTCGAAAGCCGTTGCTTTGGACATAATCGGGCATGGGAAGTCTGGAGCCCCATCTGATATTGGCCATTATCAAATAGAAGAGTCTGCCGCTGTAATTAACAGTCTCTTAGAAGAGATGGGAATCGGGAAAATTGATGTTCTTGGATATTCCATGGGGGGGCGGCTTGCGCTGACTTTTGCAGTTAAATATCCTGAAAAAGTCCGCACACTGATTTTGGAAAGTGCTTCCCCAGGACTTAGGACAGAAGAAGAAAGGCATGAAAGAAGAGTGCAGGATGCCAGGCTGGCTGACAGAATCAGGGAGGAAGGCATTGGGGGTTTTATCGATTATTGGGAAAGTATCCCCTTATTTCAAAGCCAAAGAAATCTTCCTGATCAAATCCGGACACGAATAAGAAACCAGCGTATGGCCAATTCTATTGGTGGTCTGGCAAACAGCCTGAATGGCATGGGCACCGGTTCACAGCCATCCTTGTGGGAGGAGCTCGGTAATCTGAAAATGCCAATCCTTCTATTAACAGGAGATCTGGATCAAAAATTTTGCAGAATTGCAGAAGAGATGTCGAAAGCTCTGCAAAATGTTCAGTGGAAGTCCGTTGAAAATGCAGGACATGCAATTCATGTGGAGAAACCTGAATTATTTGGTACAATAGTAAGTGGGTTTTTGTCGCAATCAGGGGAGATTAATACTAACGCAGTAAAGAATGTGGAATGATGTGCTCTGCTGGCGCAAAGCTGTGCGGCAAATATCGCGCTTTTTAATAGAATACATAATGAGGAGGATTCATGTATGTCAGCTGTAGAATGGGTTGCAGGAAAAAAGTACGAAGAGATTATGTATGAAACATACAATGGAATTGCGAAAATCACCATCAATAGACCGCAAGTCCACAACGCCTTTACTCCAAGAACGGTAATGGAATTAATTGATGCATTTGCGTACGCGCGTGATGATGAAAATGTAGGTGTTATTGTCCTAACTGGTGCTGGAGACAAAGCATTTTGTTCAGGCGGAGACCAATCTGTCAGAGGACATGGCGGATATGTAGGGGATGACCAGATCCCTCGTTTAAATGTTTTGGATCTTCAGCGCTTAATCCGTGTCATTCCTAAACCGGTTATTGCGATGGTAAAAGGCTATGCGATTGGCGGAGGACATGTCCTTCATATCGTATGTGACTTAACGATTGCAGCTGATAACGCTGTATTTGGACAAACAGGACCTAAAGTGGGAAGCTTCGATGCAGGTTACGGTTCAGGATATCTTGCAAGAATCGTCGGCCATAAGAAAGCACGCGAAATTTGGTATCTGTGCCGCCAGTACGGAGCTCAGGAAGCTCTGGATATGGGTCTTGTTAATACAGTTGTGCCGCTTGAGAAAGTGGAAGAAGAAACAATTCAGTGGTGTGAAGAAATTCTGGAGAAGAGCCCGACTGCTATCCGTTTCTTGAAGGCTGCCTTCAACGCGGATACAGATGGACTTGCTGGAATCCAGCAATTCGCCGGTGACGCAACCCTTCTATACTATACAACGGATGAAGCGAAGGAAGGCCGTGACGCATTCAAAGAAAAGCGTAAACCGGACTTTGGTCAATTCCCGCGTTTCCCTTGATTTCAGGGGAATACTATTTTTCAGCTTGATGGCCAGTCCATCAGGCTGTTTTTATATGAAAAAATCGCATGAAATGAGGTGTTTATGATGGAAGCGCAAATAGTGCCGAATTTCCTTCAAAAACGGGCGTTTTTAACACCTGAACGCCCAGCCCTTTCTTTCTTGGAAAAAACCTATACATTTTCCGAAGTATATGAGCGTGCATACATGATAGCAGGACAATTACAGGCAGCTGGATTAACGAGAGGCCAGTTTGCAGGGGTGCTTCTGAGAAATCATGAAGACAGTGTTTTTATCCTTTTGGCTCTGCAGCTAATCGAAGTGAAGGCCGTTATATTAAATAACAGGCTGACTGCCGAGGAATTAATTTGGCAGCTGGATGATTCGAAGTCCGCTTTCCTTATAACGGAGAGTTCTTTTGATGGAGTTAGCCAAAAGGTTGTAAACTCTTTACGGGAAATTTCAACGATACATAAAGAAGACCTTTTCAGGAAAGCTCCTGCCGAGCCGGCATTAATAGAAGAAATAAGTCTTAATGAAGTTTGTACTGTCATGTATACATCCGGTACAACAGGGAATCCGAAAGGCGTTCTGCAAACCTACGGCAATCATTGGTGGAGTGCAGTGGGGTCTGCATTAAACTTAGGGCTGAATGAAAACGACAGCTGGCTGTGTGCTGTTCCGATTTTTCATATTAGCGGCTATTCCATTTTAATGCGCAGCATCATCTACGGCATGAAAATGGTTCTTTTTGAATCTTTCCATGAGAAAAAAGCCATCAAAGCCATTTCCGCCGAAAAGGTGACCATCATGTCTGTTGTGAGTACGATGCTCACCCGGATTGCAGATGAATTAAAAAATGAGCAGATGCCGGACTATTTCAGATGTATGCTGTTAGGAGGAGGTCCAGCAGCAAAATCTCTTCTGGAGGTTTGCAGGGAGAAGGATATTCCTGTTTACCAGACTTACGGAATGACGGAAACTTCGTCACAGATTGTTACTCTGCCTCCGGAATACAGTTTCAGCAAATTAGGATCAGCCGGAAAGCCATTATTTCCTTCCCAGCTGAAAATTGTTAATCCGAATGGGGGGCTTGCGGACCCTGGAGAAGCGGGTGAGATTCTTGTGAAAGGTCCGAATGTGACAAAAGGGTATTTAAACCGTGAAGAAGAAACTGCGAAAAAAATAAAAGATGGCTGGCTCTCAACCGGAGATATAGGCTATGTCGATCAAGAAGGATTTTTATATGTACTAGACCGGCGTTCAGACTTGATCATTTCAGGCGGAGAAAATATTTATCCTGCTGAAATTGAGGGCGTTCTTGCTTCACACCCCCAAATATCGGATGCAGGGGTTATTGGCATGAGGGATAATGTTTGGGGTGAAGTGCCGGTCGCCTTTATTGCCGGAGAAGAAAGCCTGGATAAAAACGAAGTGACAGATTACTGCTTAGAGAGGCTGGCAAAGTATAAAGTGCCTAAAAAGATCATCATGATTAATGAAATTCCCAGGAATGCTTCTAAGAAGATATTAAGAAGGAAGCTCCGGGAACTGCTCGGGGAAAGCGGGAAATAGCATGGATATTAAAACAGTTACTTTGTATAAAATTGCGATGCCCCTAAAAACTCCATTTTCCACTCATTTAGGAACTGTTAAAGATAGAGAGGGAATCATAGTTGAAGTAATTGATACGGAAGGACGGAAGGGATATGGGGAAGGAGTCGCTTTTTCTTCCCCCTGGTATACAGAGGAAACGGTTGAGACGAGCTATCATGTGCTAAAGGAGTTTCTTATCCCGATCCTGCGTATAGCTGGTATTAAGCATCCTTCAGATGCAGGACGTGCTTTTGAAGCCCTGCGAAGAAATCAAATGGCAAAAGCAGCGCTGGAAACGGCTTTATGGGATCTGGCTGCTAAAAAAGAAAATAGCTCTCTTTCTGAATTTATAGGAGGTAAGAGGGAACAAATCCTATCCGGCGTGGTTGTTGGCGCCAAAACAAAGGAAGAAGTAAGAAGGCAAATTGAAAGCTATCTGGAGAGCGGCTATCAAAGGGTCAAAATAAAAATCAGCCCCGAAAATGATTATGAATTGATCTCAGACATCCGCCGCTATTATCCCGATTTGCCAATCATGGCTGATGCTAATTCAGCTTACTCATTAGGGGATATAGACCAGTTAAAAAGGCTTGATGACTTCGGGCTCATGATGATTGAACAGCCGCTTGAATATGATGATATTGTTGATCATGCAAAGCTTCAGAAGGAATTGCAAACACCGATCTGCCTGGATGAAAGTATTGTTACCTTTAATGATGCCAGAAGAGCTGTCGAGCTTGGAAGCTGTAAAGTAATTAATATTAAGATTGGCCGGGTTGGAGGTCTGGGGACAGCAAGGAAAATTCATGATTATTGCCTGGATAAGGGGATCGCAATCTGGTGTGGAGGTATGTTGGAGTTTGGAATCTCCCGTGCCCATAATATTGCGCTGGCTTCTCTGGAGGGCTTTGCTATTCCCGGTGATATTTCAGCGTCAGAAAGGTATTGGGAAGAAGATATTATTCTTCCTGAGGTCACCGTAAAGAACGGAATGATTAAGGTTCCTGATAAACCGGGAATTGGTTTTGAGATTAATGAGAAAAGACTGAGTGAAGTTACCATCTCAAAGGAAAGCTTTATCCTGTAGAAAAAAACCGCAGTTCTATCCGGCAGAAACTGCGGTTTTCGTTTGAGTGCAAAAAAATAAGACGCATCCACAGCGCCTTTTATGATCAATTATTGAGTAATTTCGTCTTTAATAAATGAATCTTCCTTAATGGCAAAGGAGCTTAATCCAGCAGCAGCGGCAAAAGCAGCTCCAAGCAAAATAACGGTTGATAACATATGTATCACTCCTATAGGTTATTGTTATTCTATACATTCCCGCTAAAAAAAATAATAAACTTATTTATTTTAAAAAAAAGCGGTGCAGCCCATGCACCGCTTTTGCAGTATTATGCATAAATGGAACTGCCGGAATTCGACAAAATTCGGGCGGTGCCTGTCACCATTAATGCGGTTCGAACGTTTTGCAGTCTGTTTCTTTGGTGTCGTCTGCCGTTTTGCCCGTATGGCTGACTACGTATATCTGGTCTGCGCTGCATAGGTTTCCATCTTTCCAGAAAGTGCAGTTGTTTACTTCACATAAAACATCTTTTGCCATTAATTATTCCTCCTAAGCAGAAAAAATATGACCAGGCCGAAATCGCGGGGTCTTTTATATTTTCTGCAATGCCCGCCAAATCAGTCATGGCATTTGAAGGAATGTCATGACCTGCATTTCAGATGAAAAAACCTCCCAGGGCGGGAGGTGGAATGTGATTATTCATTTAAAGATTTTTTTAGGGCCGACAGATTGTCTTGCATAAGGGTAAAATACGTTTGGTTCTCTTTTAGATCTTCTTCCGTTAATACGGATAAATTATGCAGCAGTAAAGGACTTGCGCCAATTTCTTTTTGCAGAATTTCAGTCAGTTTTGAGCTGACATTCTGTTCGAAAAATACATATTTTAAGTCATGTTCTTTTGCTTCAGCAATGATCTTCTGCAGTTCTTTCTGAGTAGGCTCACTGGAGGAATTCAAGCCTGATACACTGATTTGATCCAGACCATATCGGTCTTCCCAATAACCATAGGCTGCGTGTGAAACAATGAATTCCTGATGCTTTGCACTTTGAACTGTCTGCTCAAAATCATTGTGAAGATTATCAAGCTCCTGTGCAAGCTCCTGATAATTTTGTTCGAACTGTTCTTTCTGATCAGGCATCTGTTCCACTAAAGCATTTTTTATTGATTCAGCCAATTCTTTGGAGTATAAAGGATCCAGCCAAACATGCGGGTCAATATCCCCGTGATCATGATCATGCCCTTCTTCAGCACCAGCTTCATGATCATCTGCATCTTCTTCTTCATGCGCAGGATCATGATTTGCATCTGAGTGGACAAACTCCAGGTTTTCTCCAGCTGCCACCATTTTAACATTCTCATTTTTCAATGTGTCTTTTGCCTTTTCCACAAATCCCTCAAGACCCAGCCCTATAAAAATAAACAGATCCGAATCGGCCAGCTTCATCATATCTTTTTGAGAAGGTTCAAAGGTATGTTCATCCGACCCGGGCGGGTAGATGGTCTCAACCTCTATCGCTTTTCCTCCGATTTGTTCAGTAAAGTATTGAAGAGGATAAACTGTTGTATAAACTATAGTTTTGCTGCTGCTTTCCTCTGTCTTTCCCCCTGTACAGCCGGAAAGAATAAGGATTAGCCCCAGAATATATATTAAAAATGCCTTTTTCATTATTCTCCTCCTTTTATAAAGCGTAGTAATTACGATTTATAGAACGGTTAAATGATATTTAATACGGAATCATTACGATTTCCTTAGTTATCTTACAAAATATCCAGCTAAAAAGCAAGGGAAAAATTTGTTTGGAGCTTCTACTTTATGTATCATAATTTTAGAGGCCAGTGAAAGGTCTCTATTAGTATTGACATTTTTTCGTCAAGCAGGGAGCAAATAGCTCTTACAATCAAAGTATTCACAAAAAGACAGGGAGTGGAACAATTGAAACTTTTAGAAGAGATCTTAAACCATAACCAGCAATTTGTTGAAGAAAAAAAGTACGAAGAGTTTGAAACAACGAAGTTTCCTAATAAGAAAATGGTTATTCTGACTTGCATGGACACACGTTTAGTGGAGCTTTTGCCAAAAGCGCTTAATGTAAGAAACGGTGATGTGAAAATCATTAAGAACGCAGGAGCTTTAGTATCCCACCCATTTGGAAGTATTATGAGAAGCATATTAATAGCTGTTTATCAGCTGCAGGCGAAAGAAGTGTTTGTTATTGGCCATCGTGACTGCGGCATGAGCGGAATGAAGGCTGATGCGGTTGTCAGCAGCATGAAGGAGAGAGGCATTACTGACGATGCACTGGATACGATGACATACTCAGGAATCGCTGCCGATGATTGGCTAAGAGGTTTTGAAAATGTAGAGAATAGTGTATCCCATAGTGTACATATGGTGAAAAAGCATCCGCTGATGCCGGCAGATGTGCCTGTGCATGGGCTTGTTATTCATCCTGGCACAGGCAAGCTTGACCTTGTAGTGGACGGATACGAGGGTTAATTCTTTTTCTTTTTGGGCCATTGCTCGGGAACCAGGTCGACACCGCCCGGATGAAGGGGATGGCATTTAAGGATCCGTTTTATTGTCAGCCAGCCGCCTTTGAAGGCGCCGAATCGCTTAACTGACTCCAGCCCATAATGGGAACATGTCGGATAAAATCGGCATGTTGGAGGCTTGAGCGGGGAAATCACAACTTGATAAAAACGAAATATTGAAATGAGTATTTTTTTTAGCATGGCATTACCTTTCCCGGTTAAATCATATTTTCTTTTAAAATAACATATTATCATAAAAAAGTCATAATTTTCATATTAATTCGATGAATTTAGTCGGGTATTATGTTATAGTAAAAGGAAAACTTTAGGGGAGTGTTTTGTATGCCTTCAGTAGAAAGTTTCGAGTTGGATCATAATGCTGTAAAAGCGCCTTACGTGAGGCACTGTGGTGTCCATAAAGTGGGCAGTGATGGGTTAGTGAACAAGTTTGATATCAGGTTCTGCCAGCCAAATAAACAGGCGATGAAGCCGGATGTCATACACACACTTGAGCATCTGCTTGCTTTTAATATCCGTACTCATGCAGAAAAATATGGCCATTTCGACATTATTGATATTTCCCCGATGGGCTGCCAGACCGGCTATTATTTAGTGGTAAGCGGTGAGCCGTCAGTTGAAGAAATAATTGATCTGCTGGAAGCTACAATGGAAGATGCAGTTGAAATTACCGAAATCCCCGCTGCAAATGAGAAGCAATGCGGTCAGGCAAAGCTTCATGATCTTGAAGGGGCAAAGCGTCTTATGAGATTCTGGCTGCAGCAATCAAAGGATGACTTGAAACAGGTTTTTGCTTAAAGAAAACGGGCTGATTTTTTCAGCCCGTTTTATAATATTGGCGAAAGCAGCCTTGAAATGGATTCCTTCAACTTTATCTTCAATGGCCTTTTTCTGTAATCTCCTGCAGTCAGGTTTGTTGAAAGCCGAACATCTTCCTTAAAGCTCTCAGTCAGTTCTTTTGAAACTTCCTGATCATAAATAAAAGCATTTACCTCAAAATTGAGCCTGAAACTTCTCACATCTATATTCGCAGTTCCTACCGATGATACTTTTTCATCCACTATCAGGGTTTTTGCATGTATGAAGCCATTTTCGTATATATAGATATTTGCATTTACTTTTAGCATCTCCCCAATATAGGAATAAGTGGCCCAATAAACAAACATGTGATCAGGTTTATTCGGAATCATAATATTTACTTCCACACCTGACAATGCAGCTATTTTCAAGGCGTCAAGAAGACTTGCATCAGGAATGAAATATGGAGTTTGGATATATATGGACTTACGTGCAGACGAAATCATTTTAATATAACCATTTTTAATTTGTTCCCATTCAGAATCCGGGCCGCTGGTAACAATCTGCATCCCTACGCTATCCTGGGACTCGCAGAGCGGGAAAAACTCAGGAGCATAGAAAATGTCATGGCGGTAGGAAGCCTGGTTCCAATCCAGGATAAAGCGGGTCTGCAGAGAATGGACAGCACTTCCTCTGATTCTTAGATGGGTATCACGCCAATACCCGAACTTCGGATTCAGCCCGAGATATTCATCCCCAACATTAAAGCCGCCAACATACCCAATCCGTCCGTCAATGATGGCAATTTTCCGGTGGTTCCGGTAATTGATTCTTAAATTGATAAAATGCAGCCGCGAAGGGAAAAAGGCCTCAATTTCTCCTCCTGCAGCAATCAGCTCTTTAAATGCCCTTTTATGCAGGCTCCTTGAGCCAAGTTCATCATAGAGAAGCCTGACTTTAACGCCTTCCTTAGCTTTTTCCGTTAAGAGAGTGATTAAGCTTTTCCCAAGATTGTCTCTTTTGAAGATATAATATTGCAGGTGGATATGATCGGTTGCACTTTTTATATCCTCTACAAGTGAATTGAATTTATCTTTCCCGTCTGTAAAAATTCTGACCTCGTTATCCTGGGTCAATACTGAATCATTGTTTACAAGATGCATGTAAATAAGGTCTTTGGATTTTTCAATGATCTCATTACGAAAATGGAAATCTTTTTCCTTAATCCCTCTGATTTGGCTGTTCAGCAGTTCATCAATTCCAATTTTTTTGCGGTCTTCCCATTGGAACATCTTCCTTCGGGTTAAATTCTGTCCAAAGAAGAGGTACATGAAAAAACCAAGAAGAGGAAGAAAGAATAAAACCATGAGCCATGCCCATGTGGCGCCTGCATCTCTTCTCTCCAGAAAGATTACAAATACAGCCAGGATAATATTTAATACTAAAAATACTGTAAGCATCATGGAGTATATATCCATCTTTATGTCCTCTCCACATGTATTTTTCCGTCCCTTTAAAAAGAAAACCTCCGGCTGTACGGAGGCTGTTTATATAATAGTGTATGCTTACGAACGGCTTTGGTTATCTTCTTGCTCCTCGTTAGCCTCTTTTTGTTCCTTGCCGCTGTCAGGAAGCGGATCAATCGGGTCTACCGTATGCTTGAATTGGTAAGCCTTTGAAGTAGTAATGACGCTAAGCAGCAGAACCACAATCACGATAATGATCGATATGACTAATACCGTATACATATTTCTCCCCCTTTTCACTCAATATTCTACCATGAAAGCAGCTCAATAATGAAAAATTTCGCCATGGCCCTGTACAGGTTTTAATTCTGCCAAGGTGGGTATTCTATTGTTGGGAGGATGATTATTATGAGTAAAGAATTAGTAAAAGCTGTTAACCAGCAAGTAGCAAACTGGACAGTTCTATATGTAAAACTTCACAATTACCATTGGTACATTAAAGGAAAAAACTTTTTTACCCTACATGCAAAATTCGAAGAGCTTTATAATGAAGCCAACGTACATGTAGATGAACTGGCTGAGAGAATCCTTGCTCTTGAGGCTAAACCGGTTGCAACAATGAAAGAAGTTCTGGAGACCAGTTCCCTTAAAGAAGCGACAGGAAAAGAAAACGAAGAACAAATGGTTCAATCTGTCGTTGACGACTTTGAAAAAATGGTGGACGAGCTTCAGGAAGCAATCGAGCTTGCAGAAGAAGCCAAAGATGAGGGAACAGGCGACATGCTGATTGCTGTAAAGCAAAGCTTGAAAAAACATATCTGGATGCTTAAAGCATACCTTGGATAATAAACAAAGACTGGCTGGAAAGCTGGTCTTTTTATTTGTATATAAATAAAGGCTG
>NZ_NPDG01000080.1:0-943 GCF_002272225.1 Bacillus sp. 7894-2 | reverse complement strand
AAATAAAAAAGCGGCTTCACGCCGCTTTCGAGTATATGGATCGTTACTTTAAATTCAGATATGTATAGGTTAGTGTATGTTCCTGTGGTGAATGATCGGGCTTCTGCGCTGACCGTAATTTTCGCTGGCAAATTTCCCTTTTAAGCTCTCGATCAGATAAAGCCCCATTAAATCATATAATTCCTGATTATCAAGGTCCTTGATAATATTCAGCAGGTCTTCTCTGTCCATTTCTTCTAAGAAGGCAAAAGCGAGCATATCGATATCTTCTTCATCACCAGTCAGCTTATTCCTGTAAAGTTCATATAGCTCATCAATCAGTTTCATGATAACACCTCCTTAAAAAATTCTCCGGTTTTCTATAGTATACTTAATTAATACCCCTGATGCAGAAAAATATTCACCCCATGCCAATTGGAAAAGCGGACTTCCAATTTGTTTAACTTAGTATATGTCAGCTTAAGAAGAATGATCGTAATTTTGTATAATTTTATCATAAATGTGGGATACGATAACTAAAGAAATGAAAAATATCGTGATATGTAAAGAAAAACTAACCGGTGTTGAATCTGCGTCACAGCAATGAACAATAAAGGGGCTGACAGGATTGGAAGGAAATAAAAAGACGTATTATATAACGCTTGGTTCGGGTGAGATATCTCAAAGTGCCACTGACTCCACCTGGAATTATAAAATTGAGGCAAATGATGATGATATTATTGCACTAAGAGAATATTTTGACCAGAACTATTCAACAGAATGGCAAAATTTTTTCAGAGCCCATGTTCCTTATGTTCAATACCATTATGACCGTGAAAACGATGCCTATGACGAAACAATGAAACGAATATATGGAATGATATATGATCTTGGAGATGATGAAGCAAGAAAGCATATTGAAAGCATGGGAATCCTGACAGAGGATGAGCATAAATAGAAAAGC
>NZ_NPDG01000079.1:0-11907 GCF_002272225.1 Bacillus sp. 7894-2 | reverse complement strand
GGTAGGCGCTGTAGCTAGACAGCTCTCAAAGTACTAAGTTAAAAATTATATAGTAGAAAAGCTGAGGCAAGCGCCTCAGCTTTTCTACATTTCCATTTCCACAGCTGTATCAAGAACTTCCTGTGGAACGGCAATAGCCTCAACTTTATTATAGTTTGAGTATTGGCCGTTCATGTTCTGCTTCATGGAGATTGTTTGGCCTTCAGCCGTGATTTCCATGTCCATAATCATATTCAGCACGCTCGGGTAAAAAGTTTCTTTATCAATCACAATTTCATATTCCACGCCCTTGATGTTCATGTTATCAAGCATTTCACCATTGGCGGCCAATTCAGGCGGGAGTGTTTCTGCTGCCGTTTCCTTCACGAAATCATTAAATTTTTCTCCATCGGCTTTCAATTTCAGGATATAGCTTTTTGCGTCCTGTTCAAAGGTGAAATCGTCCACAAATTCCTGCAGTTTCTTCAATTCCTCACCAGGATTCGTCTGCTGGCTGGACATTTGAAGCAAATCATCAGACATTTCTTTAGGGAACTTCATCCACTGCTGTTTGGCAGCTTCATAAAGAAACATTCCTTCTTCCGTAAAATAGCTTTCAATATCATAAGATTCTTCTGCCATGGACATAGTCATTTTTTGATAAAAAGCCATCGGCTCTGTTGTGACATTCATGTCAATGACAGAATCGATATTCATATTTTCCCCTTCAGCACCAGAGCTCATTTCCTGGCTCATATCCATTTTTACTGAGAAGCTCTTTAGCTCTTCCGAAGCCTCCGTTGATTTCTTTAAAACTCCCTCCAATGTCATTTCAGAAGCTTCTTCTTTTTTTGCTTCTTCATTTTCTGTGCCGGATGCTGATTCATTAACAGGTTTGGCTGTTTCATTGCATGCAGTCAGCATTAAAACCATTAAGAAGCCGGTAAGGATTGCGAGAGATTTTTTCAAGATATACACTCCTCTATTTATGTTAGTCAACTAATTTTACGGGCAAAAAAGGAAAAAAGTTTCAAAAATATGTAATTTGATACTTTAGCCCCAGAAGTTTTTAAAAATGTGATTAACCTTTATAATGGAAACATCAAAATTTATTTATCGAGTGAGGGAATAGCATGGAAACCTTTTTGGACGAAAACGGCGGGAAAGTGCGCTTTTCTTTTAATAGAAGAGCATTTGAAACCGAGCCTGAACATGTTCTGGTCATTTGCCGCTATGGTGACCAATGGCTGCTGACGAACCATAAAAAGAGGGGATGGGAATTTCCTGGCGGTAAAAGAGAACAGGGTGAGTCTCTTGAGGAGGCAGCCAGAAGAGAAGTATATGAAGAAACAGGAGCAGACTTAAATAGTCTGCATTTTATTGGTGAATATGAAGTTAACCTGGGTAAAGAGCATTTTGTCAAAGCTATTTTTTTCTCAGAGGTGAAAAGTCTCAACAATACAAATCATTATTTTGAAACAAACGGTCCCATATTGACAGGGGAAAACCTGCTTGAAGACAGGTGGAACAGCCAGTACAGCTTCATCATGAAGGATAAAGTAGTTGAAAAGAGCCTCGAGAGAATTTTGAAGGAAAAATAAAAACGGCATGCGGTTTGCCGTTTTTTTTATGAACCATTCTTAATTAGTTTTCTCTCCAGGAGTTCAACCAGCTGATACATCACTGTTGCAAAAACAGCAATTACAAGCAATGAAAGCATAACAAGCGTGAAGTTGAATACTTGAAAGCCGTAAATAATCATGTAGCCAAGGCCCTTTGAGGATACAAGGAATTCGCCGACGATCACCCCAACCCAGGATAACCCCACATTCACCTTTAAAGTTGAAATGATGGTCGGGAATGAAGCAGGCAAAATGGCTTCCCTGAAAATTTGAAATCGGTATGCCCCAAAAGTCTGAAGCACTTTAATATAATTGGGGTCTACCTCTTTGAAAGCCGTATACACGACAATGGTTGTGATGATGATCGAAATAATCGCACCCATGGCAACGATTGAAGTAAAGCTCGGGCCTAAAGCTACGATTAGGATAGGGCCAAGAGCAACCTTAGGCATTGAATTAAGGATAACCAAATAGGGATCCGCTATTTTTGAAAGCATAGGTGACCACCAGAGGATGGCTGCCAGGAATGTGCCTAAAAAAGTGCCCAAAATGAATCCAAATACAGTTTCAGACAAAGTGTAGCCTAAATCCACCATCAAGGTGCCATCCTGTATTTTGGTTAAAAATAATCCCCATACTTTAGAAGGTGCACTGAAAATCAGCGGGTCAATCCATTGCTTTTGGCTTGCCAGCTCCCACCCTGAAAAAAACACGATAAAGATGACAGCCTGATAGAAGCGGACCCACTTCTTTTCACGGTTCAGCGACCGGATATACTTCTGGTGGAGGAAGTTAACGTTCTCCTGCGGGTTCAAGGGACTCCAGCTCCTTCCATATAGTTTGAAAAATCGCTGGATATGCTTCATGATTTCTTGCGTTAAAAGGGGTTTCATCTCTTAATTCTTTCGGTATTTCAAATGTTTTATGAAGCTGTCCGGGCCTTGCGGAGAATAGAAAAACGCGATCACTCATGCTGATTGCCTCGCCAATATCATGGGTAACCAGTATGGCTGTTTTTCCGAAAGATTTAAGCGTGTCAGAGACCAGATCCTCAAGCTTTAGTTTGGTTTGATAATCCAATGCGGAAAAGGGTTCATCAAGCATTAGCAGCTTTGGACCGGTTGCAAGTGTTCTTACAAGGGCAACCCGCTGGCGCATTCCCCCTGAAAGCTGCTTCGGAAACTGTGACTCTACACCTTTCAGTCCCATCTCCTGAAGGAGCTTCAGTGCATAAGCTTTTTTGTCAGGAGTAAGGCTATTCCCGATTTTTAGCCCCAGCAGTATATTTTCTTCAATGTTCTTCCAGGGAAAAAGATAATCTTGCTGAAGCATATACCCAATTTCATTTTCTGCTGTTTCAACCCGCTTTCCTTCAAGTGTGACAGTGCCCTCTGTGGGTTCCAGCAGGCCAGCTATGATGGAAAGCAATGTCGTCTTACCGCATCCGCTTGGACCAAGGAAGGAGACAAATTCTCCTTCCTCCACGTCAAGCGAAACATCGGAGAGGGCCGTGACAGCAGAGGTTTTCGTAAAATAAGTGTGGTGGACAGCATCAACCTTCAGAAAATCCATGTCGGCCTCCTCTTTCGTTTAGTTACTTCATTACCCCTTCAGCAATCTCTGTGTTGACAAGTGTGCCATGCTCTATGCGCTTAGGGAGTTCTCCTGCTTCTTCCATAATGTTCTGCAGGTTAGCCCATTCTTCAGTATCCAGAATAGGATCTGTTGCAAAAGATCCCTGGCTCTTATAGCGGTCAACTACCATTTCAATGATTTCAAGCTCAGTGTTGTCAAAATATCCTTGAATAGCTTCTGCCGTTTCTTTCGAGCTATGCTGCTCAACCCATTGCTGTGCTTTATAAATCGCTCTTGTGAACTTCTCGACTGTTTCCTTATTTTCATCAATATAGCTTTGTTTCGTCATGAATGTGGTATAAGGTATATGTCCGGATTCGGTTCCAAAGGAAGCAACAATATATCCTTTGCCTTCTTTTTCAAATACACTAGCAGTAGGTTCAAAAAGCTGGACAAATTCACCGGTGCCGGATGCGAAAGCCGGAGCAATATTGGCATAATCAATATTCTGGATTAAATCCAAATCCTGGTGCGGATCAATGCCATGCTTTTTCAATACAAACTCGCCGGCCATCTGCGGCATGCCGCCTTTGCGCTGCCCGAGAAATGTTTTGCCTTCCAGCATATCCCATGAAAAGTTATCGATTTTATTGCGGGAAACGAGGAATGTTCCATCCGTTTGGGTAAGCTGTGCAAAGTTAATGACCGGATCATTGGAGCCCTGAGCAGAAACGTAAATGGAAGTTTCTGAACCTACAAGCGCAATATCAGCGCTATCCGACAGAAGCGCGGTCATTGTTTTATCTCCGCCGGCAGTTGTTGTAAGCTCTACTTTAAGTCCTTCTTCTTCAAAAAAACCTTTCTCAAGGGCTACATACTGTGGAGCATAGAAGATGGAACGTGTCACTTCAGCAATACGGACGGTTTGCATTTCATCCTTTCCGCAGGCTGCCAATGGAACGGTCAGTATCACTGCAAACACAAGAAGCATGCTTGTTTTCATCCATTTTTTCATAAGTCATAAGACCTCCCTTATGCTAAAAAAGTCAGATTAAAAGCCTAGGATATCGTATGAAAATCGAAAAAATGTGTGAATGCCCATGGAATTATTTTTAGAGGAAGGTCTAAAAGCTCAGACTAAAAGGAAGCCTCAAGAGGGAGGAAGACAACATGGAATTCAAAAACGGCCAAATCATCAATAAACAGAAATTTCCTTCGCCAAATCCGGCAATTGAATTATCGGTTGTTACGTATCAGGCAAATGGATTACATATAAAAGGCCTGCTGGCAGAGCCAAAGGGAGAGGAGCTATATGATGGATTCCTTTACCTGAGAGGAGGCATAAAAAATGTCGGAAAGGTACGGCCTTCCCGGATTGTCCAGTTTGCCTGTGAAGGCTTTATTGTATTCGCGCCTTTTTACAGAGGAAATCAAGGGGGAGATGGAAACGAAGATTTTGCAGGGGAGGACAGGCAGGACGCGTTTGCCGGGTTTACTCTTCTTCAGGAGCATGCCCGGGTAAAGAGAGTCCATGTTTTTGGTTTTTCACGGGGCGGTGTGATGGCATTGCTTACTGCAATCGAGTTTCCGCAAGCAGCCTCCATTGTCACATGGGGAGGGGTCAGTGATATGTTTCTCACCTATGTGGAGCGCAAGGATCTCCGGAGAATGATGAAACGGGTAATCGGCGGAACTCCGGTAAAGTTTCCGGAACGGTATAAATACCGCACCCCGCTTTTTCAGCTGGAGCAGCTGCAGGCACCTGTCTTAATCATTCATGGTGAACAGGATCATAATGTTTCGGTGGAGCATTCCTATCGCCTCGAAAAAAGGCTGAAGGCTCTTAATAAAGAAGTGGATAGCTGGTATTTCCCTGACTATACCCACTACTTTCCGCCAGCCGTGAACCGGAAGACGGTAGAGGATTTGGGTGCGTGGATGAAAAGTCATGAATGACGGATGATTTTCGCTTAAAGGCTTTCAGAGCAAGAAAAGCTGGGGTAAAATAGAGAAAAGTATAAAGAATGAAGGAGAGATATCCAATGGGTATGCCTTTAGAGCTGAACACAATGATCGTGACAAAGGGAAGGGAAAATAGACTTGATGAGAATTACTTTTCACTTGTCAAAGAAGGGTACAGATTATATCCCCTCGATATCCCGGTCGAAGTAAAAAGAACAATTGACGGCGACCTGAACGGAATGGGAGTCATCCGAAAAGTGGAATGGGAAAACAGCCGGACACTCATAACTTATCAGCTTGTTTCCTTAAACTCAACAAACTAGAAGAGCGCGCCTGGACAGAGTCCGGCGTTTTTTTGTTCAATGTGTTTCTGCTAATTCAAAAAAAGAATTGCCGCGCAAACGGCAATTCTTTCTCTAAAATGATAAGAAAGTATTAATTTTAACTTTGAGAACTGTCTAGCTCCAGCGCCTACCCCCTCGAGGTCACAAGCCAATCCTCCCAAAAAGGCGAAGAACGCCTTTCTGTGAGGCTCGTCTTGTGCTTGTCGGGGGTGGGCAAGGCGCTTGCGCTTTTCTTATTAGGCGATTGGTCCGCCTTTTTCTTCGATGTCAGATGAAACGCTTGAAAACTTCTTGAAGTTTTCACGGAATTTAGCAGCAAGTTCTTTTGCTTTCGCTTCATAAGCAGACTGATCTGCCCATGTTTTGTTTGGCTGAAGAACTTCATCAGGCACTCCTGTCACGTGCTGAGGAATTTCCAGGCCAAAAATCTCGTCCTTGATTGTTTCTACGTTGTTAAGTTCACCTTCTAGTGCAGCTTCCACCATAGCGCGGGTGTAGGCAAGCTTCATGCGTTCGCCGACTCCATACTCTCCGCCAGTCCATCCTGTGTTTACAAGGTAGACTTTTGCATTATGCTCATCGATTTTCTCGCCAAGCATTTCAGCATAACGATTTGCAGGAAGCGGAAGGAAAGGTGATCCAAAGCATGTAGAGAACGTTGCCTGTGGTGATGTTATGCCGCGCTCAGTTCCTGCAAGCTTGGATGTATAGCCGCTTAAGAAATGGTACATTGCCTGCTCTTTTGACAGTTTGGAGATTGGAGGCAATACGCCAAATGCGTCAGCTGTTAAAAATACGATTGTATTAGGATGTCCGGCAATGCTTGGGTCAACGATATTATCGATGGCCTGAAGCTGGTATGCCGCACGTGTATTTTCTGTTAAAGTGCTGTCATCGTAATCTGCAACCCGGGTTTCGCTGTTTACCACTACATTTTCCAGCACAGCTCCAAAGCGGATTGCATCAAATATTTGCGGTTCTTTTTCACGGGATAGGTTGATGCATTTCGCGTAGCATCCGCCCTCAATATTGAAGACGCCATTCGCAGACCAGCCATGCTCGTCATCACCGATCAGCTTGCGGTTCGGGTCTGCAGATAAGGTTGTTTTTCCAGTGCCGGATAAGCCAAAGAATAAAGCCACATCACCTTCACGTCCAACGTTTGCTGAACAGTGCATTGGAAGGATTCCGTTTTCTGGAAGCATATAGTTCATAACAGAGAAGATGGCCTTTTTTATTTCACCTGCGTATTCTGTTCCGCCAATTAAAACAGTGCGGCGCTCGAATGAGATAATAATGAATGTTTCGGACTTTGTGCCGTCAACAGCAGGGTCTGCTTTGAAATTTGGAGCAGAAATGACTGTGAACTCTGCCTGATGATCCAATAGCTCGTCTTCTGCCGGGCGAATGAATAACTGGTGTGCAAAAAGGTTATGCCAGGCATATTCATTGATCACCTGGATAGGCATGCGATGTTTTTTATCAGCACCTGCAAAGCCTTTGAAAACAAATACTTCTTCTTTTTCTTTTAAGTAATTGATTACTTTATTATAAAGATTGGAGAATGCTTCTTCAGAGATGGGCTGGTTTACGCTTCCCCAGTCCATTTTATCTTTATTCGATGCTTCTTCAACGATGTATTTATCTTTAGGAGAACGCCCTGTATACTTTCCTGTAGTAGCGCGTACAGCACCAGTGGAAGTAAGGCACCCTTCATTGCGGTTTAAAACTTTTTCCACAAGCTGAGGAACGGATAATTGCACTTGAATGTTGCTGCCATTTAATAATTCACTCAATTCGTTTGATATGCTTACAGAGTTCATCTGATGAATACCTTCCTTTTTCCCGATTTTTTTGTGAAAGTGATTACATCTCGAAATTAGTATAACACATTGAAATGATTAGTCTATACTATTACGAAACTTTTTTGTCTCTGTTAATAAATTGTCACAATTGGACAGCTAATCCACTTTGGCCGCCTTATAACCGATATATGCTATTATAGAAGAAAGTGTTAATTTTACAATGGGACTGATCTTAAATGAAAACAATTGCCCTATATGATGAAACTTGCTCGTTATGCAAGGAAACAAAGAGAATATTTAAAAAACTCGATTGGTTGAATAAAGTGGAGTGGATTTCCCTGCAGGAATATGAAAAAATGCCGGGTTCTTTATCATTTTCCAGACAAGATTTGCGCAAAGAGCTTCATCTTATTACCCCCTCGGGCAGCGTGAAAAAGGGTTACTATGCAGCACGGAGACTGCTGCTCCTATTTCCTGCATCCTTTTTGGTCAGCACCTTTTTATATTTACCTTTCACCGAACTTCTGGGCGATCCTGTCTACAAATGGATTGCTAAAAACAGGCATAAATTTCTAAAGAAAAAGTGTGATGATGGAAGCTGTTCCCTGTAAGGGGGAAACTGAATTATCCAAATCGTAATTTTACAGTTTAAATTAATGAAAATCTGTTGACATAGTTCGATAAAATACGGTATGATTCAACCTTGAACGGATACTCTCTTATCCCGAGCTGGTGGAGGGACAGGCCCTATGAAACCCAGCAACCTGCTAAAGGCAATAATCAGCAAAGGTGCTAACCTGACGCAAGGACGTAATTCCTTGAACGATAAGAGTGAAAGGCGCGAATCGATTTGCTTTCAACCTTTTCACTAATGAGAAGGTTTTTTATTTTGCAATGAAATGAACGGCTTTTGGAATGTACTATTTATGTGAGTTTTTGGCACGCTTATGAATGATGGACACATGGCATACTTGCCGGCGCTGTCTATTTTTCTAATAAAAACTCCATGTTTATTTCATACTACTAAGGGAATGAGTTCCGTATCAAACAGAGATCCATGAAATGACAGGGAAAATTATTTTTCCGCTTCCCCATTTCTTATTCTCGCTCAATTTTCTATTTATAAGGAGGAAGCCAGATGTCAACAAAACGTCGTTTGTTTACTTCTGAATCAGTTACTGAAGGTCATCCGGATAAAATCTGTGACCAAATTTCTGATGCAATCTTAGATGCGATTTTAGCTAAAGATGCGAATGCCCGTGTTGCTGCAGAGACTTCTGTAACAACTGGACTTGTATTAGTTGCAGGTGAAATCACAACATCTACATACGTAGATATTCCAAAAATCGTTCGTGAAACGGTAAAAGAAATTGGTTATACCCGTGCTAAGTATGGTTTCGATTCCGAAACATGTGCAGTTTTAACTTCCATTGATGAGCAGTCTGCAGATATCGCAATGGGTGTTGACCAGGCACTTGAAGCACGCGAAGGACAAATGAGCGATCAGGAAATCGAAGCAATCGGTGCAGGAGACCAGGGCTTAATGTTCGGTTTTGCCTGCAACGAAACGAAAGAGCTTATGCCTCTTCCGATTTCTTTAGCACATAAAATTTCCCGCCGCCTGACTGAAGTTCGTAAAGAAGAAATCCTTCCTTACCTTCGTCCGGATGGAAAAACTCAGGTAACTGTTGAGTATGATGAAAATGACAAGCCTGTCCGCATCGACACAATCGTTATTTCTACTCAGCATCACCCTGAAATCAGCCTGGAGCAAATCCAGCGCAACCTGAAGGAACATGTTATTAACCCGGTTGTTCCGAAAGAACTAATCGATGAGAATACTAAGTACTTCATCAACCCGACTGGACGTTTTGTTATCGGCGGACCTCAAGGGGATGCTGGTCTGACTGGACGCAAAATCATTGTTGATACTTACGGCGGATATGCACGCCATGGCGGCGGCGCGTTCTCCGGAAAGGATCCTACAAAGGTTGACCGCTCTGCTGCTTATGCTGCACGTTATGTAGCGAAGAATCTTGTAGCAGCCGGATTGGCAGATAAAGTTGAAGTTCAGCTTGCTTATGCGATTGGTGTGGCACAGCCTGTATCGATTTCTGTTGATACATTTGGAACAGGCAAAGTGGATGAAGATGTTTTAGTTGATCTGGTAAGAAAGCATTTTGATCTTCGTCCTGCAGGAATTATCAACATGCTCGGCCTTCGCCGCCCAATTTACAAGCAGACAGCTGCTTACGGACATTTCGGACGTACAGATGTTGACCTTCCTTGGGAGCGTACTGACAAGGCAGAAATTCTTCGTTCTGAAGCGCAATAGTAAATTTAAAAAGCGGGAGTTGCATTTACTGTGTAACTCCCGCTTTCTTTTTTGCGTCATAATACATATAGGGTGTTATTCGCTTTTCGGTCTTTATGCTCTATAGTCGTTTATCATTTTATGGTAACGTATAAACCTTCGGATAATGGCTTAATTTTCCGTACAGAAACATTTTATATTCTGCGTGCTAATTATTAGCGATTAGTGGTAGTATTATAGGGTATGTTTTCTAAGACAAAGAGCCGTTAGGCTATATCTAAATATTGAGAATAGAATGGAGTAGGTGACGTACATAATGTGTGGTTTTATTGGTTGTGTACATGAAAAGGCACAAAATTACCGTGACGCAGATAAAGAACAATTTCAAAATATGAATGATATCATTACACACCGGGGTCCGGATGACTCAGGATACTATTTTGATGATCATATTCAATTTGGCTTCCGCCGGCTGAGCATTATTGATATTGAAAGCGGACACCAGCCGCTGACTTACGAGAATGAACGTTATTGGATTATCTTTAATGGTGAAATCTATAATTATGTGGAACTTCGTGAAGAACTTCTCAAAGCGGGCTTAAGCTTCGAAACAAGCTCAGATACAGAAGTCATCATTGCCCTTTACAGCCATATGAAAGAAAAAGCTGTTGAAAAATTGCGGGGTATGTTTGCGTTTGTCATTTGGGATAAACAGGAGCAGTCTTTATATGGAGCCAGAGATCAATTTGGGATTAAACCTTTCTTTTATTACGATAAGGGAGACCAAACGTTCTTTGGATCAGAGAAGAAAAGCATTCTATTGGCCCTTCAGAATGATGTATTAAACTATGACTCCCTGCAGCATTATCTGACCTATCAGTTTGTGCCTGAGCCAAACACGATGTCAGAGGGAATCAACAAGCTGGAGCCAGGCCATTATTTTACTAAAAAAATCGGTGCTCCGATGGATATTAAGCGCTATTGGAAAGCTGCTTTCCACCCTGTGCAGAAATCAGAAGCTGATTTTACAAAAGAAATCAGAGATGTGTTATTCGACTCGGTCAAAATGCATATGCGTGCCGATGTTCCTGTAGGTTCTTTCCTTTCAGGCGGAATTGATTCTTCCATCATTGCGTCGATTGCGAAGGAATTCCATCCTGCTATTAAAACATTCTCTGTCGGTTTTGAGCGCAATGGCTTCAGTGAGGTGGATGTAGCGAAAGAAACAGCGGAAAAGCTGGGTGTCGAAAACATCAGCTATATCATTACTCCTGAGGAATACATGAATGAAATTCCGAGAATCATGTGGCATATGGACGATCCGCTTGCCGACCCGGCATGTGTGCCTCTTTATTTTGTGGCAAGAGAAGCACGCAAGCATGTAACGGTTGTACTTTCAGGTGAAGGAGCCGATGAGCTGTTTGGCGGCTATAATATTTACCGTGAACCACAATCCCTGGAGGTCTTCAATAAAATTCCTGCCATCGGCAAAAAGCTTCTTCGCTTGATTGCAAGCATGATGCCAGAGGGAATGAAGGGTAAAAGCTTTATCGAACGCGGTGTCACGCCAATGGAAGAGCGCTACATCGGAAACGCAAAAATGTTTACAGAGCAAGAGAAGCGCAATCTGCTTCATGTCTATAAAGACAGCTTAAATTATACGGATATCACGAAACCTTTATATGAAGAAAGCCGCGGCTATGATCCGGTTGACCGCATGCAGTATATCGACATTCATACCTGGATGCGAGGAGATATTTTATTAAAAGCGGACAAAATGACGATGGCTCATTCTCTCGAGCTTCGTGTTCCTTTCCTTGATAAAGAAGTGTTTGAAGTGGCTTCCAAAATTCCGACCAGCCTGAAAACAGCAAATGGCACCACGAAATATATTCTTCGCAAAGCTGCCGAGGGAGTCGTTCCGGATCATGTACTGAACCGCAAAAAGCTTGGATTCCCTGTGCCAATCCGCCATTGGCTGAAGGACGAGATGAATGAGTGGGCGAAAAATATCATCCGTGAAAGCAATACAGATCACCTGATTAATAAGGACTATGTATTGCAGCTGCTTGAAGATCATTGTCAGGATAAAGCGGACAACAGCCGCAAAATCTGGACAGTTCTGATGTTCATGGTTTGGCATCAGGTATATGTGGAGAAAAAATACTCCTTTGAAAAAGAATACTTGTTAGATAAAGACTTGCAGCCTCTTAAAGGCTAATCAAAAGCGTCCATCAGGGATACCCTGGTGGACGCTTTTAGGAATAAAAATCTATAAATTTCTTAATTTAGATAATTGTCTAGCT